>NZ_WWIC01000053.1:0-129752 GCF_009872555.1 Streptomyces sp. SID5643 | reverse complement strand
GTCGCGCAGTGGTAGCACTCCATGAAGTTCTCGACGATGAGCTTCCAGTTCGCCCGGACGTCGTAGACGATGCGCCTGCCGACGTCGAGGTCCTCGATGCCGTAGCGCTCGATCGACTCCGTGTCGCCGAGACGGGCGACGACGTCCTGTACGACCTCGTCGAAGGGGGGCGGGTTCTCGGCGAGGCACACCCACACGTAGCCGAGCCATTCGCGCGTCGCCACGGCTGCCAGGCCGTACTCGGTGCGGCTGACGTCGGGCATCTTCGTGAGGTTGGGCGCCGCGACGAGTTTGCCCGTCAGGTCGTACGTCCAGGCGTGGTAGGGGCATTGGAAGGCGCGCTTGACCTCGCCGCTCTCCGCCGTGCAGAGCTTGGCCCCGCGATGCCGGCAGACGTTGAAGAAGGCGCGTACGGACTGGTCGCGCGCACGGGTGACGAGGATGCTCTCGCGGCCGACCTGCACGGTGCGGAACGCCCCGGGGCCGACGAGGTCGGCGGAGCGCACGGCGCAGAACCACATCGCCTCGAAGATGTGTTCCTGCTCCTGGGCGAAGACCCCGGGATCCGTGTAGGCGGAGCCGGGCAGGGTGGCGATGAGGCTTTCCGGCAGGCCGGTCGAGGTCACAGTGCACTCCTCGGAGGAACGTCGCGAATCGGGCATGCATGCGCCGGGACGAGCTACACCGGACGTCGTCGGATCAAGAAGCAGCGCCCTTTCAGGGCGTGTCGGCCGCGAGCTGCTTGCGCCAGCGCATGAACAGCCGGGGCTGGTTCATCCCGAGGACGGCGACCGGGTGTCCGGCGCGTCGGTAGACGGCCAGGACGTCACGGTCGTCCGCGGCGCCCTCCTCGATGGTGACGCTGTCGGCGCGGGACGCGTTGCCGGCGAACTGGATCTTCACGCCGTACTGGTCGGACCAGAAGTACGGCGGCCTCGGGACGCCCGGTTCGGACTCGCCCCAGGAGAGCAGGGCGGCCACAGCCGCGTCGGGGCGTTCCCGGGCGCCGGTCCAGTGCTCGACGCGGCGGTGGGTGCCCGCACGGGGGTCGTACCAGGAGGCGCAGTCGCCGACCGCGACCACCCCGGCCAGGCTGGTACGGCCGTCCGCGCCGCACTTGACGCCGTCGTCCAGTTCGACACCGGAGCCCGCCAGCCAGTCGACGCAGGGGCGGGCTCCGACGCCGACGACGACGATGTCGGCGGGGACGCTGCGGCCGTCCTCCATGAGCACGGCGTCGACGCGGGTCTCGCCGCTCAGCCCCTTGACGCCCACGCCGCACAACAGGCGCACCCCGTGGTCGGCGTGGAGGGCGGAGACGACGCCGCCCATGGTCGCGCCGAGCGGTCCGGCCAGAGGGGTGGGCGCCGCCTCGACGATGGTCACGTCCAGGCCGAGCGCGCGGGCGGTGGAGGCGACCTCGGCGCCGATGAAGCCGCCGCCGATCACGACCAGGCGTCCGCCCCGGGCCAGTTCGTCCCGCAGGGCGCGGGCGTCGTCCAGGGTGCGCAGGGTGTGCACACCGGCCAGGCCGTCCATGCCGGGCAGCGTTCGGGCAAAAGCGCCGGTGGCGATGACGATGCCGTCGGCTCTCACCTCCCGGCCGTCGGTGAGCCGAACGGCGCGGGGTGTGGTGTCGAGTCCGGCGGCGCGGGCGCCGAGCAGCCACTCCGCTTGCAGGTCCTCGTCGTCCGGCTCCAGTGCGAGATCGGCTTCGCCGATGCCGCCGGTCAGGAACTCCTTGGACAGCGGCGGCCTGTCGTAGGGACGGTGGAGCTCGTCACCTATGACGACCAGCCGTCCGTCGTACCCCTGCTTTCGCAAGGAGCGCGCCGCTGACAGCCCGGCCAGCGACGCGCCCACCACGGCCACCGTCCTCACGCGACGCCCCCGGCGAGCCGGGCGGCGATGCAGGGAGGCAGGTTCGGGGCTGCCGTGGACAGCCGGACGTAGATCATGCCGTCCTCGACGAAGACCTCGTGCGTGCGCACCGGGAGCTTGGCCGGCGGGGCGTCGACGGCTCCGGACTTGAGGTTGAACTTCGAAGCGTGCAGCGGGCATTCGACCTCGCGCCCCTCCAGCCAGCCGTCGGCGAGCGAGGCGTCCTGGTGGGTGCATGTGTCGTCGATGGCGAAGAGTTCGCCGTCGTCGGTGTGGAACACCGAGACCGGCGGGTCGATGTCGAGCCTGTGGGCCTCGCCTCGGGGCAGATCCACGAGACGGCACGCGGGAATCATCATGACACCTCGGTGCGTATAGCGAAACGGATTGCGGTGAACGCAACGTCAGTTTGAAGGCGCCCGCAAACCCTTGTCAAGGAGTTCACCGGTCGCTCGCCACCCTCACATGTCGTTGCGCGATACAAAACTCCCTGCGCTATAGGAAACGCAGGTCAGAGCCGGGCACCCTCAGAACCGGGGCCCAGCAGAACCGGCCGGCCGAGTGCGGCGGTGACCTCCCGGAGGCTGCCGAGGAGCCGCCAGTTGCGTTCGGCGTGTTCGGCGAAGCCCCGCCCTGGGTCGACGATGAGAGGTGACGACGTCGTCGACCAGAGCGGCGCCGGCCTCGACGGGGCCGGTACGGCCGGGGCGGGTACGGCCGGGGCCGGTACGGCCGGGGCGGGTACGGCCGGGGCCGGTACGGCCGGGGCGGGTCGTGTCCCTGGGCCCCGCCGCGAACATGGCGGAGCGGGGGAGTTCGGCCACCCCGGCCGGTACGGCGGTGCTCGTGTCACCAGCCGCGGGCGGCCCACTCCTCCAGATGCGGCGCTTCCGCCCCGATGGTGGTCGTATCGCCGTGTCCGGTGTGCACGACCGTCTCGCCGGGGAGCGTCAGCAGCCGGTCGCCGATCGAGGTGATGATCGTGCCGAAGTCGCTGTACGAGCGCCCGGTCGCGCCGGCCCCTCCCGCGAACAGCGTGTCGCCGCTGAACAGCGCCCCGAGGCCGGGGGCGTACAGGCACACGGCCCCGGGGGCATGCCCGGGGGTGTGGAGGACGCGCAGTCCGATGCCGGCGACGAGGAGTTCGTCGCCGTCGGCGAGGGGGCCGTCGGGGCGCCGGTTCGGGTGCACCGTCTTCCACAGCACCTGGTCGTCGGGGTGCAGCAGGACGCGCGCGCCGGTGGCGAGCGCGACGTCCGGTGCGGCGCGGACGTGGTCGTCGTGGGCGTGGGTGCACACGACGGCCGACAGGCGGCGGTCACCGACGGCCTCCAGGACGGCGTCGGAGTCGTGCGCCGCGTCGATGACGACCACCTCGTCGTCGTCACCGACGATCCAGACGTTGTTGTCGACGTCCCAGGTGCCGCCGTCGAGACTGAACGTCCCGCTGGTGACGAGACGTTCGATGCGGGGCGCACCGGCCATCACAGCACCACCACGGAGCGCAGCACGTCGCCGCCGTGCATCTTCTCGAAGGCCTCCTCCACGTCGGCGAGGCCGATGGTCTCGGTGACGAACGCGTCGAGGTCGAACCGGCCCCCCAGGTACAGGTCGATCAGGGCGGGGAAGTCGCGCGAGGGGAGGCAGTCGCCGTACCAGCTGGACTTCAGTGCGCCGCCGCGGCCGAAGACGTCGAGCAGGGGCAGCTCCACCTTCATCTCCGGGGTGGGCACGCCGACCAGCACGACCGTGCCGGCCAGGTCCCGGGCGTAGAAGGCCTGCCGGTACGTCTCCGGGCGGCCGACGGCCTCGACGACGACGTCCGCACCGAAACCGCCGGTGAGTTCGCGCACCGCCTCCACCACGTCGCCCTTGGTGCCGTCGACGGTGTGGGTGGCCCCCATGGCCAGGGCGCGGTCCAGCTTGCGCCGGTCGATGTCGACGGCGATGACCTTGGACGCGCCGGCGAGCCGGGCGCCCGCGACGGCGGCCATGCCGACCCCGCCGCAGCCGATGACGGCGACGGAGTCCCCCCGCCCGACGGCGCCGGTGTTGACGGCGGCGCCGAAACCCGCCATGACACCGCATCCGAGCAGCCCGGCTGCCGCCGCCGGGGCCGCCGGGTCCACCTTGGTGCACTGCCCGGCGGCGACCAGGGTCTTCTCCGCGAAGGCGCCGATGCCGAGGGCCGGCGAGAGCGGGGTGCCGTCGAGCAGCGTCATCGGCTGCGTCGCGTTGTGGGTGGCGAAGCAGTACCAGGGCTTGCCCCTGCTGCACGCCCGGCACTGGCCGCACACGGCACGCCAGTTGAGGATGACGAAGTCCCCGGGCTCGACGCCGGTGACCCCCTCCCCCACCGCCTCCACGCGACCGGCCGCCTCGTGTCCCAGAAGGAAGGGGAACTCGTCGTTGATCCCGCCCTCGCGGTAGTGGAGGTCGGTGTGGCAGACGCCGCACGCCTCGACCTCGACCAGTGCCTCACCCGGGCCGGGATCGGGGACGACGATCGTCTCGACGGAAACCGGGGCGCCCTTCTTCCGGGCGACGACGGCACGTACCTCGTGAGCCATGAGCTGCTCCTCAGACGGGGAACTCGCGCGGGTGCGCTGCTTCATGAGTTGCCTCATCAGATACACGCACCGCTATACGCAACCGAGGATCGGGGAGGAGGACACCGGGGGTCAAGGGGTCGACCGGTACCGGACCGGCTCGCGGATGCTCAGCTCGCGGTCCGCGAGTCCGCCAGGGCCTCGGCCGGCACCGCACCGGGCCCGGCTTCAGCTCCGGTACGAGCTCCGGCGCGCCCGCGCCCCGGTCGTCGGCGCCGGGGGCGTGCTCCTGTTCACGCGCCGGCCCTGACGTACCCGCCGGCTCGGCACGCAGCGCCTTCACCAGGGAGACGCACATCGCCTCGCCCGGGCCGAACGGCTCGCGCCGTTGGGCCGCCACGGCGCCGACGCTGTACAGGAGGAAGCACAGGGCAAGCACCGCTGTGCGCGCCGGGACGGTCAGCCATCGCGGGCACCGCCCGGCGGGCCGGAGCAGCGCGGCGAGTCCGGCCCCCAGGGGCAGGGCCACCCTGAGCGCGTGGGAGCCCATGCTGCTCGCGAACCTCGCCCTGCGGGGCAACGGATCCCGGTCGAGCAGCGCCCACCGTCCGGACGGGGCAGCCCGGCTGCGGCGCCCCGGCCACCGGGCCCGCACGACGTCCTCCTCCACCCGGGCCGGCACACCGAACGGCCGAAACCATGGCCTAGACCTCTTCACGATCCAGGGCTAGGCTCTGCCGCGCGCACCACGAGAGCGCTCTCAGGCTCTGCTGTTCCACCCCACTCTGCTGGAACAACGAAGGGGCATCCCTTGAGACGCACCACAGCTCTGCGTACCGCACTGTCCACGCTCCTCCTGATCGGCACCTGGACCGCCACCGGCGGCGCCCTGCCCGCTTCCGCGGCGGACACTCCCGCACGCCCCGCCGAAGCACCGGCCTCACCCGCCCTCCTGTCCGCGATGCAGCGCGACTTGGGACTCACCCGGGACGAGGCCGAGGCACGCCTGGCCGCGGAGAGGACCGCGGCAGCCGTCGAACGCGCGGCCCGCGGCGCCGCCGGTTCCGCCTACGGCGGCTCGTGGTTCGACGCCGACCGCGGCGAACTCACCGTCGCCGTCACCCGTGCCGCGCGGGCCGACGCCGTACGCGCGACCGGAGCGGCCGTACGCCTCGTGCGGTACGACGCACGGCAGCTCGACGCGGTGAAGAAGCGCATCGACGCCCTGTCCGCGCCGGACGGTGTGGGCAGTTGGCACGTGGACCCGAAGGCCAACAAGGTGGTCGTGAACGTCGTCGCCGGGCACCGGGACGACAACGATGTCCGGACCTTCCTGGACCGAGCCCGCGGGGCCGGTCCCGTGGCGGTGCGTCAGACTGCCGCAGCGCCGCGTACCTTCGCCGCCGGCACGGTGGGCGGTGACCCCTACTACACCGGCAACGTCCGCTGCTCCATCGGCTTCTCCGTGCACGGCGGCTTCGTCACCGCCGGGCACTGCGGCTCGACGGGCGCGGCCGTGTACGGCTGGGACAGGTCCTACATCGGCAACTTCCAGGGGTCGTCGTTCCCGGGCAACGACTACGCCTGGGTGAACGTGGGCAGCGGCTGGTGGACCGTACCGGTGGTGCTCGGCTGGGGCACCGTCCCCGACCAGCTCGTCCGCGGCTCCGCCGAGGCCCCGGTGGGAGCCTCCGTCTGCCGTTCGGGCTCCACCACCCACTGGCACTGCGGCACCGTCCTGGCGAAGAACGAGACGGTGAACTACAGCCAGGGCGCAGTCCACCAGATGACCAAGACCAGCGTCTGCGCCCAACCCGGTGACTCCGGCGGCTCCTTCATCAGCGGCGACCAGGCCCAGGGTGTCACCTCCGGCGGCTGGGGCAACTGCAGCAGCGGCGGCCAGACCTGGCACCAGCCCGTCAACGAGATCCTCAACAGGTACGGGCTGCGGCTGCACACCGCCTGACACCGAGAACGGCACATCGCGCACGGAGGGGCGTGTTGTCCGGCGGGCAGCACGCCCCCGCACTCCGCGGCTTCCGACGACTCCGTCGGCCCGGACGGAATTCACTTGCCCTGTGCGGGAGTTGACGCTGCACTGTGCCCAGACACCACGAGCCGTGGTGCGGGCACTCGGGGAGGCAGCGGCAACGATGGAAATCCGTCCCACGACCGACGAGGACTTCGACGTCTTCGTCGACACACTCCACGCTGCGTTCGGGCTCTTCCCGGAGACCCCGGTCGAGGGCGGCGGGCTCTGGTGGTCGGCGCTCGAAACGGAGCGCTGCCTCCTCGCCGTGGCGGCGGACGGGCGGCCCGTCGGGACCGCCGCCACGCACTCCTTGGAACTCACCCTGCCCGGTGAGACCCTCGTCCCGGCCCCCGGGGTGACCGCCGTCGGCGTCCTGCCCTCGCACCGGCGTCAGGGCGTGCTCAGCGCGATGATGCGGCATCAGCTCACCGAGCTGCGGGAACGCGGAGAGATGCTCTCCGTGCTGCTGGCCTCCGAGGCCCTGATCTACGGCAGGTTCGGCTACGGACCGGCGACGTACACGGCGCGGCTGAAGGTACCGCGCCACAGGGCCGCCCTCGCCGCCCCCCGGGGGCGTGGAGCGGCCGAGGGAGCAGCGACCGATGCGGTCGAGGTGCTGCGCGGGGCCGAGTGCGGCGACATCCTGGAGGAGGTCTACGACCGGTACCGCCGTGCCCAGCCCGGCGCGCTGTCCCGGCCGCACCGCTGGTGGGCCCTGCGTGCGGGACAGCCCCCGATCTCCCCGGCGCCGCGCTACGTCGCTCTCCACCGGGACGCCGACGGCGTCCCGGACGGCTACGCCAGCTACTCCATCGACTCCGGCACCCTGACGGTGGACGAGACGATCGCCACCGAGGACGCCGTCTTCACGGCCCTGGCCCGGTTCGTACTCCAACACGACCTGGTCTCCCAGGTCGAGTTCAAGCACGTCCCGTCCGATCACCCGCTGCGATGGCAGTTCGCCGACTTCCGTGCCGGGGAGGTCGGCGGCGACATGGACTGGCTCTGGGTGCGGCTGCTGGACGTCCCGCGTGCGCTGACCGCACGCGGCTGGCTCGCGGACGGCGAGCTGGTCCTCGACATCGACGACCCGTTCCTCGGCGAACACGACCGCTACCTGCTGACCGTCCGGGGCGGCAAGGCCGACTGCGTGCCGACGGGCCGGGAGCCGGACCTGTCTTTGGACATCGCAGACCTGGGCTCCGTCTACCTCGGCGGCACCGCCCCGAGCACGCTCGCCCGGGCCGGGCACATCCGGGTCCATCACACGGGCGCGGCCGCCCTCGCCGACAACCTCTTCCGCACCGAGCGCTCCCCGCACTGCCTGCACTGGTTCTGAGCATGTCCGCAGCCCCGGACATGTCGTGCTCGTCCTGCCCGGTCGGTGCGTGCGCACCGCAGGTCCGGTGACAGGACGTCACCGGACCCCGGAACCGACATCAGCGCCGGCGAGCCAAGCCGGCGCCGACTCCGGCCACCTGCAGGGCCAGGCACATCAGCCCCAGCAGCATGACGTTGGTCGAAGAGAACACATCGTTGGTGCCGAGGTCCGTCGCGTTGATCAGGAACGCCACGAAGAACAACACCGCCGCGACTATGCCGAGCATGAGACGAGCTCCTCTCCAAGGGGGTGAAGCCCGTATGCCCCGCCTGCGCCCCCGGACACCCGCGGGCGGCCGGTCAGCGGCCGTCCCGGCGTGCATGGGCTTCGGCGAGGAGGAGGTAACTGCTGGCGGTCCACGTGTAGGCACGGTCGCGCAGGCCCGTTCCGGTGAGCGCGTCGAAGTTCTCCGCGAAGCCGTGGGTTTCGCACAGGGCGCGGAAGCGGGCGCTGATGTCGTCCGCGAGGCGCTCGTGGCCGGCGCGGCGCAGGCCGTCTTCGATGAGGACGGTGGCGGGGGCCCAGATGGGTCCGCGCCAGTAGCCGTCGGCGAGGTAGTGCGGTGAGGTGGGCAGTTCGGTGGCGAGACCGTAGGGCGTGAGGTGCGCCTTGATGTGGTCGGCCAGGGTGCCGCCGATGTCGTCGGGCAGGTGCTCGCCGAGGACGACGGGCATCAGGTCGAGGAGGCTGGAACTGCTCCAGGTGTCGCCGGTCTCGACGCCCCGGGCCACGAACCTGTCGGTGGCCCAGAGCCGGTCGAGCAGCGCCGCCTGCGTCTCCTCGGCTGCCCGTGTCCACCGGCGTGCCTCGTCGGGCCTGTCCAGTGCCCGGGCCAGGTCGGCCAGTTCATGGAGCTGGAGGACGAGGAAGGCGGCCAGGTCGGCGGATTCGATCACCCGCTCGGGGTCGAAGGTGGTGGCGTTGTCCCAGCCGCTGTCGTTGCCGTGCTGGTAGTGGGGCAGGTCGGCACCGGGTGCCCGTCGCGCGGTGAGCCAGAAGCCGGTCCAGCGTCGCAGCCGGTCGTAGGTCTCGGCGAGCTCTGCGGGTCCGGGGGGTGTCGGCAGCCGTCGGCGCAGGTGGCCGAAGGTCCAGCCGTGGATGGGGGGTTTGACGAAGTTGTAGAGGACTTCGGAGTGGGTGACGGAGTCGGGCAGGGCGCCGCTGTCGTCCTGGTGATCGAAGGGCAGGGCGAACTGGTCGAGAGCCAGGTCCGGGCAACCGGGCGCGAGGGCCAGGGCGTTGAAGCAGTGGTCCCAGCTCCACACCTTGTCCATCCAGTGCTTGGACATCAGCACGGCGGGCCGCGTGACCAGTCCGGTGGGTCGTACGGTGGCCGACCAGAGGACATAGGCGGCGAGTTCGGCGGCCGGGGTGGCGGACGAACGCCACGGAGCCACCTGGTCGGCGAAGTCCGCGAACCGTGTCTGTGCGGCTTCGGTGATCGCGTCGAACGGCGCCGGGGACGTGTACGGCGGGCGGGCGGTGTCGAGTTCCTCGATCGCGATCTCCCAGTGGCCGTCGGCCTCCGAGGTCATGGTGAGGCCGCGGTGCCCGCCGCCCAGGACCTGGGTGCCGGGGGTCCCGGCGACGGTGCCGGACAGCACGGTGACGCGGTAGCGGCGTCCGGTCTCGTAGGACGTGAACACGTGGGCGTCCGCGGCCGGGTCGCGGAAGAAGTACGTGCCGCTGAACGGGGTGAGGGTCCGCGCGGCCGCCTCGACGCCGATCCCGAGGCCGCTCCCCCGCAGGCGGACGGTGTCGGGCGACTCGTAGGACAGGTCGATGCGGCCGCCCGTGCCGATCCAGCTGAGCAGGCCCGGTGTGGCCCCGACGCGGGCATCGGTCCGGTCGCCCGTCGCCGGGTGCAGGGGCACGAGACGCAGGACGGCGTGCATGCCGTTCTGGTGCGAGACGAGGTGGAGGTCCTCGGCGTAGGTCTTCTCCGCCACCACGGGTGAGATGTCGAACCAGGACCCGCGGGTGCTGAACGGGATGTCGTGGACGGAGAAGGCCGGGCCGGATCGGGCGGCGGTCATGAAGCTGACTCGTTTCTCGAGCAGGGGTCACCGGCCGTGTGACGGGCAGGCGGTTCAGTCGTGACGGGGTGGGGGAGGCGGTCAGTCCTTGACGGCCCCGGCGGTCACGCCGGCGGCGACGTAGCGCTGGGCGAGGACGAGGATGACCGCGGCGGGCAGCGAGGCCACGACGGCGGTGGCCATGATGGCGTTCCACTCCTGGTTGTTGTTGCCGATGTAGTGGTAGATGCCGAGGGTGATCGGCTCGTGGGCGCCGCCGTTGACGAGGGTGCCGGCGAAGACGAAGTCGGACCAGGACCACAGGAACGCGAACAGGGAGACCGTGACGACGGCGTTGCGGCTCATCGGCAGGACGACGGACCAGAACGTCCGCAGGGCCCCCGCTCCGTCGGTCCTGGCGGCCTGGAGCAGTTCGCCCGGGATGCCGGACATGAACGCGGTGAAGATGAGCACGCCGAAGGGGACGGCCAGCGTGGAGTCGGCGACGATCAGGCCGGGGACGGACTGGAGCAGGCCGAGCTGGAGGTAGATGGCGTAGAAGCCCATCGCCATGATGATGCCGGGGATCATCTGGGCGGCCAGCAGGACGAAGTTGAGGATGCCGCCGCCGCGTGGGCGCAGCTTGGCCAGGGCGTAGCCGGCGGGCGCGGACAGGGCGACGGTCAGGACCACGGTGCCCAGGCCGATGACGAGGCTGGTGCCGAGGTAGGGCAACTGCTCGTCGAGGACGGTGCGGTAGCCCTCCAGGGTGCCGTGGGCGGGGAAGAGGTCCGGTGGGCTCTTGCGCATGTCCCGGTCGGGGGTGAGGGACACGTTGAGCATCCAGTAGACCGGGAAGAGCATGAGCGCGGTCAGGAGCAGGCCGAGGGCGGTCTTCCACCAGGTGCGGCCGGTGCGTCGGTTCATGACAGGGCCTGCTTTCGCTGGACCTTGAGGTAGATCAGGCCGAACACCAGGGCGGCGACGACCAGCAGGTTGCCGACGGCCGCTCCGCGGCCGAAGGCGGGCAGGAGGTTGCCGAAGCCGAGCTGGTAGGACCAGGTGGCGAAGGTGGTCGACGCGTCGGCCGGGCCGCCCTTGGTCATGATCCAGATGATGTCGAAGACCTTGAGGGTGTAGATCAGGCCGAGGAGGAGGGTGATCGCGGACACCGGGCGCAGCAGCGGGAAGGTGACGCGCCAGAACCGCTGCCAGGCGTTGGCGCCGTCGAGGGCGGCGGCCTCGTACAGGCTCGCGGGGATGGACTGCAGGCCGCTGTGGAGCACGACGAGGTTGAACGGCACGCCGATCCAGATGTTCGCGATGATCACCGAGGTCAGCGACCAGGACGGCGAGGTCAGCCAGTTGACCGGCGTGATGCCGAGGGCGTGCAGGGCGGCGTTGACGACGCCCGATTCACTGTTGAGCATCCACGACCAGGTGGACGCCGACACGATCAGCGGCAGCAGCCACGGCACCAGGAACAGGGCGCGCAGGGTCGCCGACAGCCGGAAGTGCTGGGTGAAGAAGACCGCGAGGGCGAGGCCGATGGCGTACTGGAAGAGCAGGCAGACGGCGGTGAAGAGCGCGGTGTGGAGCAGGGCGGGGGCGAAGGTCGGGTCGTCGAAGACGGTCCGGTAGTTCTCGATGCCGGTGAAGGGCGCGTTGCCCTGGACGAAGGAGCGGACGGTGTAGTCGCGCAGGCTGAGGTCGAGGTTGCGGTAGAGCGGATAGGCGTAGAAGAGGGCCAGGTAGAGGGTCACCGGGGTGAGGAACGCCCAGGCGGCCCACTGCTCGGAGGCCGGGCTGCGCCGGGCGCGCGCGGGGGCCGGGGCCGGGGCGGCGATGGCCGCCCCGTTCCGGACGTGCGCGGACGGGTGGTCCGGCGGATGGATCGTCTGCTTCATCGGGCTCTCGTCACTTCACCGCGGCCTGTGCCGAAGAGAGCGCGTCCTTGGGGGACTTGGCTCCGCTGAGGGCGGACTGGACGGCCTTCCACAGCTGTTCGGAGATCTTCGGGTACTTGGTGCCCAGGTCGTCGCTGGTGCGTCCCTTGGCCGCCTTGACCGCCTCGACCCAGGGCTTCAGCTCGGCGCTCGCCGCGACCTGCTTGGCCTGCACCTCACCGGTGGGGGCCACGTAGGACAGGGTGGTGTCGGTGTCGTACAGGTTCTGGGTGCTGGTCAGGCAGGTCGCGAGCTTCTGGGAGGTGGCGTAGCGGCCGGTGTCGCCCTGGGCGGGAAGGGTGACGAACTCGCCGCCGGTCGGGGCGGCGGCGCTGCCTCCGTCGGCTCCTGGTATCGGCAGGACCCCGTACTCGAAGCCGGCCTTCTTCGCGTTGGCGAGCTGCCAGGTTCCGTTCTCGGCGAAGGCGTAGTCACCGCCGGCGAACTCCTGCCAGCTGGTGGTCTGCGTGTTGTTGATGACCGAGTTGGGGGCGTAGCCCTCCTTCAGCCAGTCCTTCCACAGCGACAGGGCGGCCACGGCCTGCGCGGAGTCCAGTTCGGTCAGCTGGGCGCCCGCGCCCCAGAACCACGGCAGGAACTGGAAGCTGCCCTCCTCCGTGCCGATCGCGGAGAACGTGATGCCCTTCTTGCCCGCCGCTTTCACCTTCGCCAGCGCGGCCGTCAGCGACGTCCAGTCCTTGACCGAGGCGACGTCCACCCCGGCCTCCTTCAGCACCTTCTTGTTGTAGTAGAGGGCGAGGGTGTTGGCGCCGATCGGGGTGCCGTACGTCTTGCCGTCCGACTGGCCGGCGGCGAGCAGGTTGGGGTCGACCTTCGAGGTGTCCAGCTTGTTGTCGTCGGTGGTGGTGAGCACGCCCGCCTCGGCCAGGGTCGACACCACCGGGTTGTCGACGATGAGGAGGTCCGCGGAGTTGTCCTGCTGGGCGGCCAGCAGTGCCTTGTTGGCCAGGTCGCTGGTGTCGTAGCCGGTCCGCTTGATCTTCACACCGGCCTTGGCGCCGCACGCGTCCAGCAGTTTCACCCAGTCCGAGCCCTTGGCGAACTGCGGGTACGGGTCCCAGACGGTGTAGGTGCCGCTGTCCGAGCCCTTGGTGTCGGTGCTGCCCGACCCGGAAGAGCAGGCGGCACCGGTGACAGCAACGACGGTCGACAGGGCCACCGCGGTGAGCCGGCGCCTTGAGGAGCTGTGCATGGCGGGTCCTTCGTTCTTGGCACACGGGTGCGCCGTGGGAGGGGATGACTGGGGGGAAGCGGGCATGCCGAACCGGCGAGGGTGAGGGGGTCGGGTGCTCGGTGGAGAGGAAGGGGAGTGAACGGGCGTGAGGTGCGGTCGGGCTCAGGGGACGGGGGTGCCGGTCGCGGGCCCGGTGCTGGCCCGCAGCGAGATCGGCGGCGTGAGCAGGTGGTGCCGGCCCGGCGTGGCGGGCTGCTCGATCCGCTCGACGAGCAGGTCGACCGCGCGCCGGCCCATCTCCTCCGCCGGCACGTCCGCCGCGGTGAGCTGCGGGGTGACGGTCTCCGCCCATCGGCTCGCGACGACGCCGGTGACGGAGAAGTCGCGCGGTACGTGGCGGCCCGCCCGGGCGAGCCCCCGGTACAGGCCCCCCAGGGCGGCCTCGTTGAGGGTGACCAGAGCGGTGGTGGCCGGGTCGTCGTGCAGGATCCGCTCCACGCACGCCTGGCCGGACGCGGCGTCGTCCCCGCAGCAGTACGTCCGGACCGTGAGCCCGCGCTCGGCCGCGGCCTTGGTGAAGCCGTCCAGACCGCGGTGCGCGGACTCGTATCCGGCCTGAAGGAGCTGTTCGGGCCGGTTGACGAAGGCGACCCGGCGGTGGCCGAGGTCGGCGAGGTGGTGGACGCACGCCGCCGCGAGCGCGGTGTGGTCCAGGCTCACCCACCAGCCGCTCTCCGGATGCGCGGTGCGGCCGATGGCGACGGAGGGGAAGTCCAGCTCGGCCAGGTGCTCGACCCGGTCGTCCTCCAGCCTGATCTCCATCAGGATCGCCCCGTCGACCCTCCGCTCCCCCAGCAGTCGCTGGAACGAACGGTCGCTGTCGACGCCGCTGGGCGACAGCAGCACGTCGTAGTCGTGCACCGCCGCGGCCTCTACCACACTGCCGATGAAGTCCAGCTGCATCCCGGTGTAGTGGTTGCCCGCCGGCGGGAAGACCAGGCCGATCGTGCTGGTCCGCCCGTTGGCCAGGGCTCGCGCGCTGGCATTGGGCCGGTATCCCAGTTCGTCGATGACCCGCTGGATCTTGCGACGGGTCTCCTCCGACACCGAGCGCTTGCCGCTCAGCGCGTAGGACACCGTGCTCCGCGAGACACCGGCCCGCTTGGCGATCTCACCGATGTTCACGTCGGCTCCTTGCTCGAACCGGTTCGACCCCTGTGAGAAGGAGTAGGTGCCGGTCGCGAGGGTGAGGGGTGGGACGGGAGGCGCGGGCCGGTCGTCGAACCGGTTCGCGTGAAGCGACGGTAGGAACAGCCCGGAGGCGTGTCAACACCCCGCACCACACTTTCCCGCTCCACGCCGCAGCCGAGTGCTTATGTGTGCCGGAGGGATTGATGGCCGGGTTCCACGGTGCTAGCTTCGCGAACCGGTTCGACGAAGTGATCCTTCCGACGAGCCCGCGCTCCTTCCGCTCCCCTGCGGGTGCGGGCTGCCGCATCTTCGGTTCGGCGACGTGTCCGCAGCCCGTGAAATCGAACCGATTCGACGTCGATCACCACGCACTCTCCTCGCCGGGCCGCCCCCGCGTACGAGCGGCCGGCCGAGTCCGGCCGGCCGGAACCGCCTACTCAAGGATTGAGGACGCCCCCCATGCCATCCGCTGACAGATCCGCCCGGCGACGGGCACCGGCCGCCGTGACGCTGGCCCTCGGCGCGGGCCTGCTGGCCGCACCGGCCGCCCCCGCGCAGGCGGCCGAGACGCCCCGGCCCGCCGCCCGCTACACCTTCGACCAGGACGACATGACGTCCGGGAAGATCACCGACAGTTCCGGCAACGGGCTGACGGCAGACCTGGTCAACGGCTCCACCGCCCGGTCCGTCGAGGGCACGGACGGGGGCAGGGCCCTCGCCCTGCCCGGCGGCGCGGCCGACTCCGGCGGCGCGTACGTCCGGCTGCCCCGTGCCGTGGTCGGCGACGCGGCCGACCTGACGGTCTCCGCGCGGGTGAAGTGGAGCGGCGACACGTCGCCCTGGCAGCGGATCTTCGACCTGGGCACCAACACCACCAAGTACCTCTTCAGCACTCCCTACAACGGCAGCGGACTGTTCCAGACGTCCGTGACCACCGGCGGAGGGGGCGCCGAGGCGCAGGTCCGGGGCTACGCGCCGCTCCCCTCGACGGAGTGGCGGACCGTCACCGTCACCCTCGACACCTCCGCGGGCCGGCTCACCACCTACCTCGACGGCGTGGCGGTCTCCTCCGCCGAGACCGGCGTCCAGGCCAAGGACCTGCTGGACGCCTCGGCCACCGCCGCCGGGTACATAGGCAAGTCGTTCTATCCGGACCCGCTGCTCAAGGGCGCGATCGACGACTTCACCGTGTGGCACGCGGCGCTGAGCGCGGAGCAGGTCGCCGGTACGGTCGGGACCGTGCCCACCCTCCAGGAGCTGACGAAGACGTCCTTCGAGGCGCGCACCACGACCGGGACGGCCCCGTCCCTGCCCGTCGCGGTCCGCGCCTCCTTCTCCGACGGCTACGACCGCGACACGCCCGTCACCTGGGACGCCGTCCCCGCCGACGAGTACGCCGCGCCGGGCACGTTCACCGTCTCCGGCACCGCGGCCGGGCGCTCGGTGAAGGCCACCGTCACCGTGGTCCGCGAGGGACAGCTCACCGTCGACCTCGGTTCGGACACCGGCGCGTTCCACGGCGGCGCCTCCGGCACTCTCTACGGCGTGTACGGCCCGGACGTCCCGACCAACAACCTCATGGAGGGCATGGGCCTGCGCACGGTCTCCACCAAGGCGCAGGACGGTCCGCAGCACCCCGGTGCCGACGCCCTGGAGGTGGTGAAGCCGCTGGCCGACTCCACCGACGGCGACGTGTACATCTACATGACCGACATCCACCGCGGCTTCCCGTACCAGTGGCCCGGCGACACCCCCGCGGAGAAGCTCAAGCTCTACAAGGAGAAGATCGCCGAGCAGGTCGACCAGGTCCTGAAACTGCCCGAGCAGTACCGGGACAACATCGTCTTCGTGCCGTTCAACGAGCCCGAGGGCAACATGTTCGGCACCGGCGAGTGGAGCTACAACAAGGTCAGCTGGCTCAACGACCCCGACGACTTCCTCGCCGCCTGGGACGACGCGTACAAGCTCATCAAGGGCAGGATGCCGAGCGCCCGCATCGCCGGGCCCAACACCAGCGTCCTGTACGACCAGGTGAAGGGTTTCCTCGGCCACACCCTGGCCGCGGGCACGCTCCCGGACGTCATCACCTGGCACGAGCTGAGCCACCCGGAGGCGGTGCGCCAGAGCGTCGCCAAGTACCGGGCGTGGGAGAAGGACCTGTTCGAGGGCACCGGCCGGGCGGGCACACAACTCCCCGTCAACATCAACGAGTACGCCTTCAACTACCACACCTCGGTGCCCGGCCAGATGATCCAGTGGGTGTCCGCGATCGAGGAGTCCAAGGTCGACGCCGACATCGCGTACTGGAACATCGACGGCAACCTCTCCGACTCCGCGGTGCAGTCGAACCGGGGCAACGGCCAGTGGTGGCTGCTGAACTCGTACGCCTCGATGAGCGGTCACACGGTGAAGGTGACCCCGCCGTTCCCCGGCGAGAACTACACCATGCAGGGCGTCGCCACCCTCGACGAGAAGAGGAAGCAGTCCCGGCTGATCTTCGGAGGCTCCACCGGCAAGGGTCACATCACCTTCGCCGGCGTACCGCAGAAGGTGTTCGGCAAGAGCGTGCACGCCTGGGTGCGGGAGATCGAGTGGAGCGGGCAGGTCGGCGATTCGTCCGGCCCGAAGCTCCTCGCGGAGACGAACCTGAAGGTCGGTGACGACGGCACGGTCGCCCTCGACTTCGGCGACGGTGCCCTGCCGAAGCTGAAGGAGTCCTCGGCCTACGAGGTCGTCCTCAGCCCTGCCGGGGAAGCGAAGGGCACGCAGGCCCCGCCCGTGCGCTGGCAGTCGTCGTACGAGGCGGAGGACGCCGCGCACACCGGCTCCGGCTGGTCGAAGAACGGCCCGGAGGGCTCACCGCGTGACGTGTCGAAGTTCTACACCTCGGGCGGCTACGACGTCGGCGGCCTGCGCACCGGCTCGGACGTCACGCTCGACTTCACCGTGGACGTGCCCGAGGACGGCACCTACGACCTGAGCGTCTTCGCCAACTCCCTCAACACCTTCGACAAGGTCGAGGAGCAGGGCCCCACCAACGTCTTCCTGCGCGTGGACGGCAAGGCCTCCGGCGAGCAGGAACTGCACCTGCCGCTCGGCTACAAGTGGGTCGTCTGGGACCACACCGACACCCAGGTGAAGCTCACCAAGGGCAAGCACACCCTGACGCTCGCCGCGAAGAGCGCCGACGGCAAGCGCGCCACCCAGGGCGACGCCATCGTCGACCGCCTCACCCTCTCCCTCCCCCGCGCCTCGGCGGACACACAGGTGTACGAGGGTGAACTGGCCTGGCCGGCCGGCGGGGCACGCCCCGTGTACGACCTTCCGGAACCGGCGGCCACCGGCTCGGGCGCGGTCCGCGTCGCGAAGGGCCAGAGCGCCACGTTCTGGGTCTACTCGCCGGCCGACCGCGAGGCCACCCTCAAGGTCGACACCCTCGGCGGCTCGGGGGCCCGGCTCTCCGTCAACGGCCACGACGTCCTGCGCCTGGCGAAGGGCCGGAGCAGTGCGGCGGTCTCCCTCTCCGGGGGCGTCAACAAGGTGACCGTGACCGGCGGCTCGTCCGCGACCCTCGTCGACCGCCTCACGGTCACTCCGACCGAGGGCACGCTGCCCGTGCGCACCTATGAGGCGGGGGACGCCCGGCTCGCGGGTTCGGCCACGCTCACCCCGCTCACCCTCGCCACCGGCGGCACGGCGATCACGGGCATCGGCGGAGCCCCCGGCAACGGCAACACCGCGACGTTCACCGTCTCCGCCGACCGGGCCGGCCTGTACGCGCTGCGCATCCGCTACTCCAACCCGGAGCAGTCCGAGGCCACTCACTACAACCCCGACCCGCTCGCCCGCCATGCCGACATCAGCGTCAACGGCGGCGCGGCGCGGCGCGTCGGCTTCCCGCACAGCTTCCACCGGAACAACTTCTGGGAGCTGACCGTCCCGGTCCGGCTGAAGAAGGGAACCAACACGATCGGCTTCCGCTCCGAGGAACTGCCGAACTTCGACGGCACCACCTACGCCTCGGACACCTTCCCCGGCGTGCTGCTCCGCTCCCGTTACGCGCCGCTGATCGACCGGATCTCCGTCGCCCCGTACGCGCGGGAGGTCGGCTGAGGTGAATCGGCCCGGTCCGTCACGTCGACGGGCCGGGCCGCCCTCCCTCTCCCGGACCGGCGGCGGTGCGTCTTCCGCACCCCGCCGTCACCAGACCTTCACGTCTGCCCGCCGCCGACGCGGCCTCCCTGGGAACCCGGGTGTCATCGACCGGGAGGGACTGGGCTGTGATCGCTGTCGCCGTACTGCTGCTGCCGGCTCTGGGTGTGCTGCTGTTTGTGATGGACCGCGTCGAGGACCGGTTGTCCGCCCGACCGTCGGCGGCCCGCCACGCCCGTAAACGTCACCTGCGCCTGGTCCACGACGCCGGCTCGCCCCGCTCCGGGCGCACTGCGGCCCGGCGTTCCCGGCGGCACGGCAAGGCGGCCTGACGCCGGACGGGCCGGATACCCGGGCCGTGACCCGAATTGCAGCCGCCGCGCTCGAATATCCGGGGCGAACGACCCGTTCACGGCGCCGAGTTCGGTCGCGTAGGGCAGCGATTTGGTACGGAAATGACGAGTAGAAGGTGGAGTGTAGAAGGCGAAGGCGAGGCTATTACCCACCTCAAGTCGTCACAAACTCCTTGAGCGTGACATGCAGGGCTGTTAGCGTCTGATCGACCTTCGGTAAGGCGTGAACGTCCAATTCCGGATGCTGCGGAATTCCGATCCACTGCGCAGGGCCGGTGATCCCGAGGCAAGCGGGGGATATCTTGGATACGCGACAATTACAGGCATTTCTCGGTGCAGTTGACACCGGGAGCCTCACGAGAGCGGCATCCGTCTTACATGTGTCGCAGCCGACCGTGACCAATCGGATCAAGGCACTCGAACGGACCCTGGGATCGACGCTGCTCGAACGGCTGCCGGGTGGTGTGCGACCGACCAGAGTGGGGCGCACACTCGTCTCGTACGCCCGTGAGGTCGTGCGCCTGAGCAGCGAGATCGAGCGTCTCGTCGACGCGCCGGGAGAACCGAACGGACGCGTCACCGTGGGGGCCCCGGAAAGTCTGATCAATCAGCGCCTGCTGCCATTGATCGAATACATACATCTGCGCTATCCGCACATCGATTTCTCGCTCCGGATCTCCACGCCTCAGGACGCTGCGGCGCATCTGTGCGAGGGATTGCTGGACTGCGCGTTCACGATAGGGGACGGCGCGTCCCACTGCGATCTCGAATACCGCGATCTCTGTCCCGAGCCTCTGGTGCTGGTGGCTGCGCCGCTGCGCGGCGCGCCCGGGAGGGACGCCGAGGAGGAGCAACTCGACTTCGGCTCGGTGCTCGTGTGCGCCGACGTCGACGGACGCTATTGCGAGGACCTCCTGCACAGGGCCGGGTTACCGAACCCGTCGCGCCGCATACTCAGCCTCAACTCGGTGGGCGCGGTCAAGCACATGGCGGAGAACGGTATCGGCGCCGCCTTGCTTCCCGAGATCGCCGTCGCGGAGGACATCGCGAACGGCCGCCTGCGCAAGGTGAACTGGCAGCCGGTCACCCGGACGTACACGCGGGCGCTGTGGCGGCGCAGCAACGTCTCCCGCCCGGCCCTGCAAGCGGTACTGCAAGCCGCGGCCAAAGTGGTGAGCGAAAGCTGATGCCGGCGCCGGGTGCCCCGGCCCGGGCGTCCCCGGGACGCGGCGGGTCCGCAGCCCTTACGCGTCCCGGGGACGCCGTCGCGGCTCGGTCAGACCGGATCGTGGTCCAGGGCCGCCAGCAGTTTCCTCCGGTCGACCTTGCCGTGGTGGTTGACCGGCAGGGCGTCGGTGAACCGCATCAGACTCGGAGCCATGTAGGCGGGCATCGACCGGAGGCAGAAGTTCAGGATGGCGCTCTCGTCCACCGGCGGTGCGCCGTCGGCCAGCACCACGAACGCGGCCAGCTCCGGTTCCTGCTGTGACGACTCCACGACCACGGCCGCGGCTTCCGCCACTCCGGGATGCTCCAGAAGGCGTCGTTGCACCTCCGCCAGTTCCACCCTGTTGCCCCGGATCTGCACCTGGGAGTCCACCCGCCCGCAGAACCGCAGACCGCCGTCCTCACCCCGGAAGGCGAGGTCTCCTGTGCGCAGCACCTTCTGGCCGGACCGGGGATCGAGCGGGTCGGGTACCAGCACCGCGGCCGTCGCTTCGGGATCGCCCCAGTAGCCGGACATCAGGGCGGGGCTGCGCAGGTACATCTCGCCTACGGCTCCCGCGTCCGTCACCGGCCGGCCGTCGGGGCCGACGAGCAGGATGTCGGTTCCCCGGTGGCCGCGTCCGATCGACAGGTGTGTGACGTCCTCGGGCAGGGGATCGGGCACGTCCGCGAAACTCGCGGCCATGGACTCCGTCGCCCCGTAGCAGTTGACGAGCCGGGCCTGCGGGCGCAGTCGCCTCAGGTGGCGCAGTTCGTGCAGGGGGAAGTCCTCTCCGCAGAACAGCACGCCCCGCAGGTCCGTCAGCGCGGCGAGGTGGTCGGGGAGATGGCGCAGCGCCTGCCGCCAGATGGACGGGACCCCGTTGACGTGAGTGGCACGGGTGGTGCGCAGCACCTTGAGGAACCGGGTGGGCCAGCGCAGCAAGGTGCGCGGGACCGGTACCACGGCGGCGCCGCTGCCCAGGGCCAGGCCGATGTCGAGCAACGAGAAGTCGAACTGGAGGGGGGACGTCGAGGCGACCCGGTCACCCGCCTGCACCAGGTGCTCGCCGAGCATGCCGCGGTAGAACGAGACGACGGCCCGGTGGCTCATCACCACACCCTTGGGGCGGCCCGTCGTTCCCGAGGTGAAGATGATGTAGGCCGTGTCGGTCGGCGTCACCTCGCTGCGGTGCCGGGTGCGCGGCTCCGGGGGCAGCCCGACCTCGATGCCCTCCGGCCCGAACCGGCCCCGGCCGACGGTGTTCTCGGGGTCGTGCCCGGCGGTGAGGCACAGGGCCGGTTCGGCCAGGCGCGCGATCGTCGCCCGTCGCTCGGCCGGCGTCTCCGGGCTGACCGGCACGAACGGCAGTCCCCGTGAGGAACAGGCCAGCACGAGCGCGACGGCCTGTGCGGACGTGTCGGAGACGATCATCACGCGGTCGCCGATGCCGAGACCGTACCGGTCCAGGTCCGCGGCGTAGCGTTCCGCGGCGGCGCGCAGTTCGCGGTAGGTCGTGATACGCGCGGCGCCCTCGACGTACTCCACGACCGCCGGGTCGTCGGGGTACACGGCGCCCGCCGCGAGCAGGAACTCGTCGAGGCGCTCGTCGGGCCGGTGGGGGACAGTCATCGCGGGCATGGGGCACTCCAGATCAGCACGGATCGTCGGCGGTGGTGACAGGGGGGAGGACGGGAACGACGGTGTGCGGCCGGCCGCCGACGAGCACCAGGGGCGCGGTGGCCGCCTGCCGCAGACGGCGTACGGTCCCGACCACCAGCACGTGGTCGACGGCGGTCAGGGGACGCTCCACGTCGCAGGTCATCGTCACGGCCGCGCCGTCGAGAACGGGCACGCCGTGCAGCAGTGTGTGGGCGGTGTCCCTGAACCGGTCGGCCGGGGCGCCGGTGGCGAAGCGGTGGACCAGATGCCCCTGGCCGTCCGCGAGTACGTTGACGGCGAAGCGGCCCGCCGCGAGGAGGTCCTGGAGGGTGCGTCCGCCAGCGCGGAAGGCCAGCAGGACACTGGGCGGGTCGACGGAGAGCGACATGAGGGAGGTCGTGGTGCACCCCACGGGTCCGTCGGGGCCGAGCGCGGTGGTGACGGCGGCGCATTTGGCGAGGCCCGTCATGGTCGCGCGGAACAGGCTTTCGTCTACGGCCGGCTCAAGGCCGAGCATGGCGTACCTCAGTCCTGGTCGTGATGTCGATGAGCGAGTCGAACGCCTGGGAGACCACACCGGTGCGGCGGCGGCCGCGCCGGGCGGAGTCCGCCGCGAAACGCAGTGCCTTCGGGAGCCTGGACCAGGCGTCCGCCGAGGCGGAAGCGGGGTGGGCGGCCCGGCGGTGGCTGTGGTGGCGGGCCGCCGCCCACAGATCGTCGGTGTGCTGCTCCAGGACGTCCCCGTCCGTGACGAAACGATCCCGCAGATACGTCAGCACCTCGACCGGGTCGCGCAGCCAGGTCCCGGGCCAGGCGGGCGGGGAGGGCTCCCCGGTCCACAGCCAGCGGTAGCCGTCGAGGGCGCCGGGATCGGTGGCGGTGCCCAGGGCGTGCACGTCCCTGTTGAACACCGGTGGTTCGAGCCGCTGCACGGGGGTCATCGCCCGGTGCAGCCCGTCGTCGTCGAGCCAGCCGTCGTAGGGCCGTTGCTCCCCGCCGGGCGTCAGCGCGTGGAAGGGGTCGACGACCCGCCACCCCCGCTCCCGGTGGGCCCGCAGCAGCAGCCAGTGGGGGACGGCACGCACGCCGTGGTGGGGGGACCACGGCAGGTGGAACGCGTTGCCGACCACGATCACCGAGCCCTCCCGGCCGAGCTGGTCGGCGAGTGCGTCGCGGGCTTCCCCCCAGCGGTCGCAGTGGCGGTAGACCAGTGCGCCGTCGTCGATGCGGTCGTGGTGGGAGAACGCCAAGGCCTGGTCCGGGCTGTCGGTGCGGACCCACAGGTGCACCGCGTTCGCGAGCCGCTCGGCCGCCCTGCCTCCCAGATGTTCCACGAGCGCGGTCGTGTAACAGGACAGCTCGGGTGCCATCAGTCCCCCTCCCAGGCGCATGCCACGGGTACGTCGGCGAGGCCGCGCACCTTGTGCCAGCGCAGCCCTCGCCAGCTGCCGTCCTCACGGTGCGGGGGCACGTCGATGCTCCACGGGCGTCCGCCGATACCGGAGCCGGTGGTCTTCACACAGGCCTCCTGGACCGTCCAGATCTCCGTGAAGAGGGTGCTCCGCACGGACGGTGGCAGGCGGTCGAGCCGGTCCGCGTACCGGTGGGCGCACCGCCGCAGCAGCGCGGGGTCGACTCGGTTCGGGGGAATCTGGATGTCGACTCCCACCAGACGTCCGCTCGCCACGCTCACCGCGGTACGGGTCTCGTCGTGGGAGATGCTGATGCCCAGGCCGGGGAACCGGTCGAGGGCCGGTTTGCCGTTGTCGCCGGCCGTCACGGCGGCGTCGGCGGCCTGCGGGGCGACCTGGGCGAGCAGGCTCCTCAACAGTGCCCGCCCCGCGAGTAGTTGGCGTGCCCGCCAGACCGGTGCGCCACGGGCGGCGGACCGGTCCGCGGGCGTGAGGGGCCCGGTGCAGGAGCTGCTCGCCGCCACCCACACTCCGGGGGTGATCTCGCGGGTCTTCATGGCCGGTCTCCCGCCAGGGCCTCGGGGGCCGCGTCGGCCATGATGGACAGCACCACCTCGGTCGTGCCGCCGCCGATGCCGAACAGGGCGGCCTGGGCGCGCAGGGCCTGCGGGCCGCCGGTCCGGAAGCCGTGTGCTCCCTGGAGGTGCGCGCAGACGTCCAGGACCTCCTCGACCGTGGCCGCCGCACTGGCCTTGAGCGTGGCGGCGGCCGCGGAGTCCCGCCGGGCGGCGACGGCGTGGGTGAGACTCCCGGTCAGCGCCCGGTGCTGGCGGGCCCTCAGCAGTGCGGATGCGTAGCGCTGGCGGATGCCCTCCCGTTGCCACAGGGTTCCGCCGCCCTCGCGGCGCTCGCGGAGGTACTGTGCGGTGTCCCGCAGCGTCCTCTCGCACAGGGCCACGGCCCACAGCGCGCCGGCCAGTCGCTCGGTGGCGATGTGAGCCGCGAAGGCGCTCATGCCCCGGCCCCTGCCGCCCACGACATGGTCGTGTCCGAGGCGCACCCGGTCGAAGCTCAGGTGGCCGGTGCCCGAGCCGTCGAACAGATGCGTGTCGGCGGGTTCCGCGCTGACGCCGGGGGCGTCGGCCGGTACCAGCACCCAGGTGAAGTTGGTGAAGTGGGGGCCGGGGCGGTGCCGGGCGAGGACGAGGGCGGCGTCGCAGGTGGTGGCGTTGGTGATCCACCGTTTGGTCCCGCTCAGGTACAGCCCGTCGTCGTCGACGGTGAGTTCCGTGCCCAGGGAGGCCAGGTCGCAGCCCGCGGTCTCGTCGGTGGCGGCGAGTGCCACCACGCACTGGCCGCGCAGCGCCTTCGCCAGGGCGGGGGCGGCGCGTCCGGTGCCGGAACCCAGCAGCGGCAGGCAGGTGGCCAGCGGTACGGTCACGGCGAGCGTCGAACCGAGGGAGCAGTTCCGGTCGAGTTCGGTGAGCAGGGTGCCGAGAGCCACGGGATCGATGCCGTGCCGGGGGTCCCGGTCGCGGTAGACGGGCGCCAGGAGGTCCTCGGAGCCGAGCGCGCGCCAGAGTCCGGCGCCGTCGAGGCCGGCGGGCAGGGCGTCCAGGAGCCGGCCGGCCCCGGCGCCCGGCGGCTGCCGCAGGGTGAGTGTGCTCATGCCGCCGTCCTGTCGGCCCCCTGGGCGGCGGAAGCCCGTCGCACCGCGTTCCACAGACTGCCCGCGGTGGCGAAGGTGGCGTCGTTGAGGTCCTCGTCGGGCAGCGAGACGCCGAGTTCGTCCTCGATGCCGAACAGCAGGTCGATGGCCTTCATCGAGTTCAGGCCGAGGTCGTGCAGACGGCTGTCCTCGGTGAGCGGCTTGCCGTTGAGGTAGGGCAGGAAGGGCACGAGCAGGTCGGTGAAGGTCTTGTTCACGGGAGTCTCCGTCAGGTCGGGTCGGGCGGTTCGGTCTGTTCGTCCCGGACCGCGAAGACCTCGCGGTCGGCGTGGAGCGCCGCGGCGAGGTCGGGCAGCAGGGAGTCGGGGACGGGCCGGCCGCGCTCGGCGCGGCGCAGGGCGATGAAGGCGGTGGCGGTGAGGCGGTCCCAGCGGCGCAGGTGCTCGTGGGTGTCCGGGCTTTCGCCGCGGTGCTCCCGGTAGGCCGCGTGCAGGTGACGCGCCCGGGCCATCAGCCAGGTCTCGGACGTGAGACGGCGCAGGGCGGTGAGCCGGTCGGGGTGTGCCGCGTACGCCTGGACGTAGGGGCCGGGGTCGTCGAGTGCGACCGCCGGACGGGGCGCCCGGTAGGCGGCCGGGGCGGTGAACTCCACGGCCGTGCGGGCGGTGGGGAGTTGCTCCCAGGGCAGCCGCCACCGGCCGGGGCGGGCCGGACCCCACGCCGTCTCGTTGTCGTAGGCGTCCTCCACGCATGCCTCGCCTGCTTCACCGCTGACCAGGAAGCTGTGTTCCATGCGGGCCCGGCCGGCGTAGGGCAGCCAGGGCATGTCATGGGTGTCCCCCACGGCGTAGACGACCGGTGTCCGCCGGCTGAGGGCGCGCAGGGCCTCCGGTTCCAGGTCGTGGTGGACGTGGCGCGGGACCAGGCCGATGAGGGCGCGGGCCTGACGGATGTGCGTCTGCGGAGGCGGGTCGACCGTGGGGAGGCCGTCGGGGCCGGGGCGCGGCCGGAAGCGCAGGTGCGCGCCGAGCGCGAGGTGCCGCAGGGGCTCACCCCACCGGTCGGCGAGGAGCGCCAGGTTCGCCTGGATGCAGTCCAGCATGCCGGTGCGCACGGTGACGGCCGGGGCGGTCATGTGCGGGGCTCCACCGGCGCCAGTCCGGCCACGGCCCGGGCGAGTGCCTCGTCGGGCGGCGACTGGTCCTCCACGCCGCCGTCGAGGAAGTGCTCGTACGCCGCCAGGTCCAGGTAGCCGTGCCCGCTGACGCACACCAGGACGCCCTGGGAGGCGCTCGGCGACGCCGCGATCCGTGCGGCTGCGGCGAGGGCGTGCCCGGACTCGGGGGCCGGCAGGACGCTTTCGTGCCGGGCCAGCAACCGCCCGGCGTCGAGGGCGTCGGCCTGGCTGACGGCCACCGCGTCGACGTCACCGCTGTGCCGCATGGCCGAGATGAGCTTGGCGGCACCGTGGAAGCGCAGGCCGGCGGTGTGTGCGTCGGGAATGCGGTAGTCGCTGCCGATGGTGTACATGGCTTCCAGCGGACCGCTGCCGGTGGCGTCGGTCTTGTCGTAGGCGTAGACGCCCCGGGTCAGTTTGGGCGTGCTGCCGGACTCGGCGGCGACCAGGCGGGGGCCGTCCGTGCCTTCGGCCCGGGCGGCGGCGTGGAACGGCAGGGCGATCCCGCCGAAGTTCGATCCGGCGCCGACACAGCCGACGACGGTGCCGATGCGGGCGTCCATCTCCGCGAGTTGCTCCGCCGCCTCCAGGCCGATGACCGACTGGTGCAGGATGCTGTAGGTCTCCCCGCTGCCGATGCAGAAGGCCACGTGGTCGTGGTCGGCGGCGTACTCGACTGCCTCTCCGATGGCGAGGGAGAGGCTGTTGCCGGCCGCGAGGTCCTCCTTGGCCGACACCTTGGTCATGCCGCTGGGGCTGGCATGCACCTCGGCGCCGAGCATCCGCATCAGTACGCCCCGGTAGGGCTTGCGCCGCAGGCTGGAGTCGACCATGAAGACCCGGCACCGCAGGCCGAACAGGGCGCACGCGGCCGCCATGGCGGTCCCCCACTGGCCGGCGCCGGTGCCGGTGACCAGCTCCTGGACGCCGGCCTTGCGGTAGTAGTAGGCCTGCGCGAGGGCCGTGTTGAGCTTGTGGCTCCCGGAGATGTTGACGCCCTCGTTCTTCACGTAGACGGGCACACGGGCGCCCACCGCCTCCTCGAAACCGCGGGCGCGCCACAGCGGCGTGGGGCGGTACTGGCGGTAGCGCTCGACGACGGGGGCGGGGATGTCCCAGAACTCGCGGGGGGAGACGCTGTGCCGGATGAGCTCGGCCGGAATGTTGATCTTGATTTCGCCGCCGTCACCGCCGGCCCGGGGCGGGGTGCGGTCCGGGGGCAGGGGCTCGGCCAGGTGCGGGAGGACACTGCGCCACCGGGTCGGCACGTGCGTGGTCACTGCGTCACCTCCGCCGCGGTGACGACGTCGACGAGGTCCGCCACGGTGCGGAAGCTGCGGCCCACGAACAGGTCGTCGGGAAGGGTCACGTCCAGCTCGTCCTCGATGCGCACCAGCATGCCGACGAAACCGAGGGAGTTGACCTGGAGGAGGGGTCCGACGAGGGGCTCCTCGTCGGCGATGTTCTCGGGCGGGAGGGACAGCCGGGACTCGGCGACGACCACCTTCTTGACGACGGCGGCGACGGCGGTCCTGTCCAGCGACAGTTCGGGGGGCATGGTCTGCCTTTCCGGGGTGAGGGGAAGCCGGTTCAGCCGCGCAGCGCGCCGGCGGCGTCGGTGACGTAGCTGTGGGTGACGAGCGCGGCGAGCGTCACCGGGCCGCGGACGTGGAGGCGTCCGGTGGCGATGGCGATCTCGGCGCCCAGGCCCAGGGTGGGGCCGTCGTGCAGGCGAAGTGAGCCGTTGACGACGACCATCGCCGCGTCGGCCCGGTGGCGGAAGGCGTCGGTGACCTGAGGGTCCTGGGCGATGACGCCTTCGGTGTGTCCCGAGCCGTACCGGCGGACGTGGGCGAGGGCGGCCTCCACACCGTCGACGCCCACGACGGCGACGACCGGGTCGAGGAACTCCCGGCCCAGGTCGTGCGGTTCCAGCGTCTCGACGGCCGGGCCGGGCACGGTAGGGATGTCCAGGTGTGGGTCCACGCGGAGGGTCAGCACTCCGGTACCGCCGTGCAGTTGCCGGGCCAGCGCCCGGAGATAGGCGTCGGCGACGGCGCGGTCGACCAGCACGGTCTCCACCGACGTGCAGCCGGCCGGCTCCGGCAGCTTGCTGTCCAGGGTCGCCCGGGCGGCCAGATCGAGGTCGGCGCTGCGGTGCACGTACAGGTGGTTCACTCCCCCGCCGCCGGCGATCAGCGGGATGGCGCTGGTGCGGCAGTAGTCGACGAGTGCCGGGCTGCCCCGCGGGATGAGCACGTCCACCTGGTCCGGCCGCTTCAGCAGGGCCCGCAGCAGCCGGCGGTGCGGATCGTCCAGGACGGTGACCAGGCCGGGCGGCAGTCCCGCCTCGCGGAGTGCGGCGTGCGCCGCCTGTTCGAGCGCCGCGTTGGTGGCGGTGGTTTCCTTTCCGCCGCGCAGCAGCACGGCGTTGCCGACGACGACCGGGAGCAGCGCCCCGTCGACAGTGACGGTCGGGCGGGCCTCGTAGACCATCATGACGACGCCCAGCGGCCGGGGGACGCGCTGGACCCGGCGTGCAGCGCCGGACACGGGCACGTCCGTCTCCCGCACGGCGGCCAGCTCGCGGCGGGCCTGTGCGGTCAGCTCCATCATGCGGTCGAGGTGGGCGTCGGTCAGGCGCAGCCGGTTCACCAGGGTGGGGGGCATACCCGCGTGCTCGGCCTCTTTGACGTCGGTGGCGTTGGCAGCGGTGATCTGCGGCCAGTGGTCGGTCAACTGCCCGGCCAGCGCCTCGCAGTAGCGGACGTAGGCGGCGTCACCGACCGGAGGCGCGGCGTCGAACGCCGCGCGGGCGCGGTCCAGCAGCTCATCAGGCACGGAGTGCTCCCGTCGGGGCCAGGAAGGCGGTGAGGTGGTCGAGCAGCACCGGGAGGCGTTCGCGGTCGAACGCGGTGAAGTGGTCGCCGGTGAGCGGTCGCACGGTCAGGTCCTCCGTCGCGGCGCGCCACGCGGCCAGGTGGGCGTCGTTGTCCTCGTCGGCGCAGGGCAGGAGCAGGGTGGGGCAGTCGTGGTGCTGCGTCACCCGGTAGGACAGGACCGCGTCCAGGTGTGCGTCGGTCGTGCGGGCAACGCGGTCGGGCGCGACCGCGCTCTCCTCGGCGAGGGAGTCGTGGACCCGTCGGCGCCATCGCCGCACGGCCGAGGGATCGGCGTCGATGCCCGCCGAGGGACTGTCGACCATGACGACGTGCGGCCGGTGGCCGTCGGCCCGCATCCGTGCCGCCAGCTCCCAACCGAGGACTCCTCCGAGCGACCAGCCGAACAGCAGGTCCGGTGGCTGCGGAAGCCGGCGCAGCAACGCGGAGTACCGGTCCGTCATCGCGGCCACCGTGCGGTCCGGGCGCTCGCCCTCGGCCAGGCCGTGGCCCCGGATCCCGAACACCGGGCCGGTGCGGCGCAACGCGAACCCGACGCCCGTGTACGCACCGAGGCCGCCGCCCGCGGGGTGGATGAGGACGCTGCACCTGCCGGGCCTGGGGCGGCCCATGGGCATCAGCAGCGGCCGGCTGTCCTCAGCGCCTTTCACGGGGCAAGTCCGCGACGCGGGATATCGCTCATCAACGATCTTTCCTTCCGCGTTCATTGATATCGACAGTCAGCGATTTCCACCCTCCTCGCCCTGCAAACTCAACCCCCTCACATCGCATCGGAAAGGCTTATCGCGACGGCAAGAAGCGTTATATATGCAGCTCAGAGCGGTGCGATGCGGTTACTTTATGAGGGGATAGGGATTTCTTGGCGGCTGATGGGTGTGCCGTGAATCAACCCATGCCTGCCGGGTAATCGGCGGTCGACGCCATGACCGCCGAGAGGGTGGATCTGTCGTCGCACAGGTATTTCGTCGAGCCCATTCGAAGGACCTCGTATGACTCTGATGGTCGACCAACCGGTCGCCGGCACCCGCTTTCGGGCGTTCGGCCCGCGCCAGATCGACGACATCGCCCGGCGCTACGGCCTCGACCCCGACCTGCGGGCGGGTATCGCCCTGCTGGCCCACGTCCTCCCGTTCCGGGTCAACGAGTACGTGCTGAACGAACTCATCGACTGGAGCCGCCCGGAGGAGGACCCGATGTTCCGGTTGGTCTTCCCGCAGCGAGGCATGCTGCCGGAGCGGGACGAGCGTGCCCTGGAGGCGCTCGTACGCTCCGGTGCGCCCTCGTCCGGGATCCGCGCGGAGGTCGCCCGCATCCGCGCCGGCCTCAACCCGCATCCGTCGGGCCAGCGCGAGTACAACGTGCCGGTTCACGACGGGGAGAAGGTGCCGGGCCTCCAGCACAAGTACCGGGAGACCGTCCTGTACTTCCCCACCCAGGGGCAGTCCTGCCACTCCTTCTGCACGTACTGCTTCCGCTGGGCGCAGTTCGTGGGCGACCCCTCCCTGCGCTTCGCGGCGCCCAACCCCGACCGACTCGGCCGCTACCTGCGCGACCACCCGGTGGTCAGCGACGTGCTGGTCACCGGCGGCGACCCGATGGTCATGAGCACCGAGCGGCTGCGGGGCCACCTCGAACCGCTGCTGGGCATCCCGAGCGTCAACACCCTCCGTATCGGCACCAAGTCCCTGGCGTACTGGCCGCAGCGCTTCGTCAGCGACGCCGACTCCGAGGCACTGCTCCGCCTCTTCGAGCAGGTCGCGGCGGCGGGCAAACAGGTCGCGGTCATGGCGCACTTCACCCATCCCCGGGAGCTGCGGTCCACGGTGGTGACCGAGGCGCTGCGCCGCATCCGCTCGACCGGCGCGGTGGTCTACTGCCAGGCTCCGATGGTCGCGCACGTCAACGACGACGCCGACACCTGGGCGCAGATGTGGAAGGCCGAACTGGCCGCCGGCGCCGTGCCGTACTACATGTTCGTCGAGCGGGACACCGGACCCTACGACTACTTCAAGGTGCCGCTGGCCCGGGCCGTGGAGATCTTCCACACCGCGTACCGCACGCTGCCCGGCCTCGCCCGCACGGTCCGCGGGCCGGTCATGTCCACCACTCCCGGCAAGGTGGTCGTCGACGGGGTGGAGAACCACTCCGGCGGCCGCTCCTTCCACCTGCGCATGGCGCAGGCCCGCAACCCCGCGCTGGTCGGGCGGCCCTTCCGCGCCCACTACGACACGACGGCCGCCTGGCTGAGCGATCTTCGCCTGGCCGAGGACGTGCCGCAGGACATCAGGGAGGCGCTGCGGCCATGACGTCCCCCATGTCACCGAACCTGGCGCTCAACGAGCGGGTGGCCGGGCTGCGCGCCGAGGGCCGTTCGATCGTCCACCTCGGCTTCGGCGAGTCCCGGCTGCCGGCCTTCGCCCCCCTCGTGGAGCGGCTCCGTGACGGCGCCCGTCGCAACGCCTACGGACCGGTGGCCGGCGCCCCTGAAGCGCTCGCCTCGGTCAGCGGCTACTTCGGCCGCCGCGGCCTGCCCACCGGCCCGGAGGACGTCATGCTCGGCCCGGGCAGCAAACCGCTGCTCATGGCGCTGAACCTGGTCCTGCCCGGTGACGTCCTGCTGCCCAGGCCGTGCTGGAACTCCTATGCGCCACAAGCACGTATGGCGGGCAAGCGGGTCCACGGCGTACCGATCCCGGCCTCGTGCGGAGGAATTCCGGACCCGGCCCTGCTCGGGGCGGCCATCGCCGAGGCCCGCCGGGAAGGCGGTGATCCCCGCATCGTCGTGCTCACCCTCCCGGACAATCCCACCGGCACGCTGGCCGGCCCGGACCTTGTCCGGGAAGTCTGCGCGATCGCCGAGGCCGAGGACCTGATGATCGTCTCGGACGAGATCTACCGCGACGTGATGCACCGGCCCGACGCGGCCTTCCTGAGTCCGGCAGAGGTGGTTCCGCACCGCACCGTGGTGACCACGGGTCTGTCGAAGTCGCTCGCCGTGGGCGGCTGGCGGATCGGTGCGCTGCGGGTGCCGCCGGGCGAGGTGGGGCGGCGGCTGCGCGGTTCCCTGACCGCCGTCGCCAGTGACATGTGGTCCACGCTGTCCGGACCCATGCAGGAGGTGGCGGCGTACGCCTTCGCCGATCCGCCGGAGATCAGGGCGCGCCTGGCCGCCAGTGCCCGGCTGCACGGCGCGGTCGCCCGGGCCGTGCACGCCGCCGCGGTCGCGGCCGGTGCGACGTGCCGGCCTCCCACCGGCGCCTTCTACGTCTACCCGGACTTCGAGCCGATGCGGCAGCGGCTGGCCTCGCGCGGAGTGGACGACGCCGAGTCCCTGGGCCGCTGCCTGCTCGACGAACAGGGCCTCGCCGTCCTGGCCGGGCACCTCCTCGGCGACGACCCACGGGCCCTGCGCTTCAAGGCCGCCACCAGCATGCTCTACGGCGACACGGACGACGAGCAGGAGGCCGCCCTCGCGGCGGCCGACCCGCTCGCCCTGCCGCACGTCGCCGACGCCCTCACCCGCGTCGAAGAAGGCCTCGCCAAACTCGGCGCCTGACCGTAATCGGGAGAACCCATGGACACACCCGGCATTCGCACGGTCGTCACACGGATCACCGCCGAGGTCCTCGACGTCGCCCCGGCCGATCTGCGCGCCGTCGGCGCCCTGACCGATCTGCCCACCTTCAGTTCCTTCCGGATCGTGGAGATCGTGGAACGCATCGAGGAGGAACTGGAGACGGAGGTGGACGCCGGCGAGCTCACCCCGGACAACCTGACCCGCCTGGACACGCTGGTCGCCCTCTTCGAGCGGACCGTCGCGGGAAGCGGGATGGCCGCATGACCGTCACCGAAGCCCGCCGCACCGGATGGGCACCGGCCGACCTCGACCGCGCGGTCGCCGAGGTCGAAACGGTGGCGGCACGGCACGCCGCCGACTGCGACCGCGACGCCCGCTTCCCCCACGAGACGCTGGAGGCGATGCGCCGCACCGGCCTCCTGGGACTGATGGTGCCCGCCGAGGACGGCGGACCGGGCGGCGACCTGACCGATCTGGCAGCCGTCAGCAACCGCCTCTCCCGCACCTGCATGTCCGTCGGCATGATCTTCACCATGCACTGCCAGCAGGTGGCGGCGATCGTCCGTCACGGTGGCGCCCTGCGCGCCACGCTGCTGCCCCGCATCGTCCGCGGCGATCTCTACCTGGCGTCCGTGACCACCGAGGCCACCACCGGTGGGCACCTGCTCTCCTCGGGCACGGCGCTCACGGCGGACGGTGCCACGGCACACCTCGACCGCTTCGCTCCCGTGGTCACCGGCGGGGGCTGCGCCGACGGCTTTCTGATCACCGTCCAGGCCCCCGGCGCCACCTCGCCCTCCCGGACGTCACTCGTCTACGCCGACCGGGAACAGCTCACGGTCACCGTGCGGGGCGGCTGGAACCCGATGGGCATGCGCGCGACGCACAGCGCACCCCTGCACCTGGCGGGGGACATCCCGACCGGGCAGGTGATCGGCGAGCACGGGGCGTTCCGGGACATCGCCGTGCGCACCTTCGCGCCGATGGCGCACGTGGGATGGGCGGCATGCTGGCTGGGCGCGGCGGACGGGGCGCTCCAGCGCACCGTGGCACTGCTGCGGGCCGAGCGCCGCCGCCACGACCTGGACTCCCCGCTCCTGCTGGGCCGTCTGTCCCGGGTGCGGCAGCGGCTCGACACGGTCCACGCCCTGGTCGGCCACGCCGTCTCGGTCCTGTCCTCGGCCGAGGACACCACGACCGCGCCCGTGCAACTCCTGGTCAACGCGGTGAAGTTGACCGCGTCCGAGCTGTGTCCGGCGGCGGCCGACGAACTGGTGGAGCTGCTGGGCATGCGGCACGGCTATCTGCGCGACTCCCCGACCGGCCTGGAGCGGACCCTGCGCGACCTGCGGTCCGCGCCCCTCAACTACAGCAACGACCGCCTGCACGCGGCCGACGGCGTGCTGGTGCTGATGGACCGGGAGGTCCGCCATGTCTGACACGCTGCACGCCCTGTTCGCCGAGAGTGCCCGCCGGCACGCGGACCGCGCCGCGCTGTGCACGGGCGGTGCCACCCTCACCTACCGGGAACTGTCCCTGGCCGCCGACCGGTTGGCGGCCCACCTCGGTCCCGTGCCGCACGGGGCCCGGGTCGGACTGCTCGCCTCCCGCACTCCCCTGGCGTACGCCGGTTACCTCGCCGTCCTGCGAGCCGGTGCGACCGTGGTGCCCCTGAACCCGGTCTTCCCTCCGCAGCGCAACGCCACCATCGCCGCCCGGGCCGGGCTGTGGACGGTCCTCGCGGACACCGCGCTCACGGGATCACTGGCCGAGACGTCGGTCCCGCTCACGCTCGCGGACGCGAGCGGCGCCCCGGTGGGCGGGCCGGTCGCGCCGAGCACCTCCGCAGGTGGGACGGGCCGCGGGGAGAGCCCCGCCTACATCCTGTTCACCTCCGGCTCGACGGGCGTGCCGAAGGGGCTCCCCATCGCCCACGGCAACGTGCTGCCCTACGTCGCCCACCAGGTGGCCCGCTACGACGTCGGCCCGGGCCGGCGGCTGAGCCAGACCTTCGACCTGACCTTCGACCCGTCCGTGTTCGACATGTTCGTCACCTGGGCCGGCGGCGCGACCCTCGTCGTACCGCAGCGGGAGGAGCTGGCCGATCCGGTCGCCTTCGCCCACCGGCACCGGCTGAGCCACTGGTTCTCCGTGCCGTCGGTGGTCTCCCTCGCCGCCCGCATGCGCCGGCTGCCGGCCGGCTCACTGCCCGACCTGCGGTGGGGGCTGTTCGCCGGGGAGCAGCTCACCCTCAAACAGGCGGCGGCCTGGCACCGTGCCGCGCCCGGCGCCGCCATCGAGAACCTCTACGGCCCGACCGAGCTGACGGTCACCTGCACCGCCTACCGGCTGCCCGCCGACCCCGCCGACTGGCCGCGGACCCGCAACGCCTCCGTCCCGATCGGCCGCTGCCTGCCCCATCTGGAACACATCGTCGTGGACGACGACGGCAACACCGCCCGCGAGGGCGAACTGTGCGTGCGCGGGGCCCAGCGGTTCGCCGGTTACCTGGACCCGGAGAACAACGCGGACCGCTTCCTCGCCCGGGAGCCGGGCAGTCCCGCCCGCGTGTACGACGGCGACGACGCTCCCCCGCCGTCGCTGTGGTACGGCACCGGCGACCGGGTGGTGGCAGAGGAGGACGGCTCCCTGACCCATCTGGGCCGCCTGGACGCGCAGGTCCAGGTGCACGGCTACCGCGTGGAACTGGGGGAAGTGGAAGCGGCCGTGGGCAGCCACCCGGAGGTGGAGGACGCCGCCGTGGTCTTCGACGGCACCGACCTGAAGGCCATGTACGTCGGCTCGTCCGTGCCCCCGCAGGAACTGGCCGGCTGGGTTGCGGCCAAGCTCCCGGCCTACATGGTGCCGGGGCGGTTCCTGCGCGTGGAGCGCTTCCCCCTCAACGACAACGGCAAGCTCGACCGCAAGAGGCTGGAGACGCTGGCATGCTGAGGAACGACCACGACGCCCTCTGGTACAACGCGATCACCCCGTCGGCCATCGAGGACGGCGGCATCGACCGCAGCGCCGTCACCCGCGGCAAGGGGTGCTGGGTGCAGGACCACACCGGCACCTGGTTCCTGGACGCGCGCGCCGCGCTGTGGAACACCACCCTCGGCTACAGCGCCGAGCGGATCGTGGAGGCTATGACCGGGCAGTTGCGGCGGCTGCCGGTCGCCCAGACCATCCGGTACGAGGAACCGGGGGACGCCGCGCTCGCCTACGCCCGCCGGCTGGTGGGGGCGCTGCCCGACCCGCTCAACCACGTCCGCTTCGGCAGCACCGGGTCACAGATGACGACGGCGTCGGTCCTGCTGTCGCGGTTCGTGCGGAAGGTGCGCGGGGAGTCGGGCCGCGTGAAGGTCATCGGGTTCACCAACGGCTACCACGGCACCGGAGGGGTCGCGAGCGCGCTGACCGGCGAGCGCCAGATGCACGCGCTCCAGACCCCGCTCGTCCCGGACGTCCACCACGTGAAGCCCTGGGACATGGCGGCACTCACCAAGGCCGTGGAGCGACACGGTCCGCAGAGCGTCACGGCGATCATCGTGGAACCGATCATGGGCACCGACGTGATCGCCGCCCCGGACGGGGTGTTGCGGCAGATCCGTGAGCTGTGCGACCGGCACGGCATCCACCTCATCGCCGACGAGGTCACGACCGGGTTCGGCCGCACCGGCGCTCTGTCGGTGATGGCCGACCGGGAGGTGCTGCCCGATCTGCTGATCCTCGGCAAGGGGATCACCTCCGGATACTTTCCCTTGGCGGCACTGGTCTGCTCCGACGCCGTCTTCGACGAGGCGATCTCCCGCCCCGAGTACGTCTTCCCGCACGGTTGCACCGCGGACGGGCATCCCGTCGCCATGGCCGCGGGCTCGGCCGTCCTGGACGAACTGGCCGACGGAACGCTCCTGGCCCAGGTGCGCTCGACCGGCGAGTCGATACGGCAGCGGCTGCGGGAAGCAGCGGCGAGCGTCCCCCTCGTGCACGACGTACGCGGCGAGGGGCTCATGATCGGCGTCGAGTTGCGCCAGGACGGCACACGGCTCGGGGCCGGGGAGATGGCCCGGATCAGGCAGGCCTGCAAGGCGGCCGGCCTGCTGCTGACCAGCACCAACAACACGCTGGTGCTGATGCCGCCGTTGGTGCTGAGCACCGACGAGGCGGGTGAACTCGTCGAACGTCTCACCACCGCGCTGCGGACCGTCGCCCGGGACGGCCTGTGAACCGCGCCGCCGTCGCCGTCGTCGACGGCTTCGGCTCGGCAGCCAGACTCGCCAAGGCCTTCGACGCGGCCGGGTATGACTGCGTCCGGGTGCAGAGCACCGTGGACATCCCCGGCCACTACCGCAGCGAACTCGATCTCGGTCCGTATGTCGACAACCTCGTCCACACCGGCGACGTGGGCGCCACCGCACGGGCACTCCGGGCTCACCGGCCGCTCGCCGTGATCGCCGGAGCCGAGCAGGGCGTCGAACTCGCCGACGCACTGTGCGAGGCGGCGGGCCTGCCCGGCAACGGAACCGCGCTCAGCTACGCCCGCCGCACCAAGGACGCCCAGATCGACACCGTGGCGGCGGCGGGTCTGCCGACGGCGCGTCAGCTGCGGGTGCAGGGAGCGGACCAACTGGCGGCCTGGCACGCCGGCCTCGGCGCGCGCGTCGTGGTCAAGCCGATCCGCAGTGCCCGCAATGACGGCGTGACCATCTGCGACACGCCGGGCGAGTCCGTCACCGCCTACCACCGCGTCCAGTCCGCGATCAACGACTTCGGCCACCGCAACGAGGGTGTGGTCGCCCAGGAGTACCTGCTCGGCACCGAGTTCGTCGTCAACACCGTGAGCTGGGAAGGCCGTCACCGCGTCACCGACACCTGGCGCTACAGCAAGATCGACGTCAACGGCGTCCTGGACCGTATCAACGGCGTCATCTCGCTGCCCGAGGCCGATCCCCGGGGTGCGCTCCTGCACCGCTACGCCTTCGGCGTCCTGGACGCCCTCGGCATCCGCTACGGCCCCGCCCACCTGGAGATCATGCTCACCGCGGACGGGCCACGGCTGGTGGAGGCCGGGGCGCGGCTCTGCGGTTCGGACGTCGCCCGCTACGCCGTCCTCGCGACCGGCGAGTCACAGATCGACCGTACCGTCCAGGCGTACGTGAACAGCCCCGCGTTCCTCGCCGAGGTGGACAGTCCCCACCGCCGGCACGCGCACGCGGCGATGGCCTTCCTCGCCTCCCCCGTCGAGGGCCGCCTCAAGTCCTACCCGCTCCTGGACCGGGTCGAGCGGCTGGACAGCTACCAGGGCATGACGATGCGGGTCACGCCCGGCCGGCCTCTGCGCCGCACGGTCGACGACAGCTCCGAACCCCTCACGATCGGACTGGCGCACAGCGAAGCCTCGACGGTGGAGAAGGACTTCCAGACCATCTGCTACCTCGACGGACACGGCTTCTACGAACTGGAGACAGGCGAGCATGGGTAACCGACGCACCATCGCCCTCGTCGACCCCTACGGCGCGGTCAACAAGGTGGGCAGCGCGTTCCGCGAGGCGGGCATCGACTGCGTCCGGGTGCAGTCAACGCCCGAAGTACCGCCGTCCTACGGGCCGGCCGAGCTGACCGGCTACATGGACAACCTCGTGCACGACGGCGACCTGGACCACATGGTCAAGCGGCTGGCAGCGGTGGATCCCGAAGCGGTCGTCGTGGGCAGCGAACTGGGCGTCGAGTTCACCGACCGGCTCAACGAGGCCCTGGGTCTCCCCGGCAACGGCACCGCGCTCAGTGAGGCCCGGCGCGACAAGTTCGTCCAGATCGAGACGGTGCGCGCGGCGGGCCTGCCCGCGACGCGGCAGATCCGCGTGGAGGACGCCGGCCACCTGTCGGCATGGCATGAGGAATGCGGTGGACGCATCGTCGTCAAGCCCGTGCGCAGCGCCCGCAACGACGGTGTCGCGTTCTGCGGCACACCGTCGGAGTCGGTCGCCGCCTACCACCGCATCATGTCCCGCGACAGCGTCTTCGACGTGCCCAACGAGGGCGTCGTCGCCCAGGAGTACCTGCGCGGCGCCGAGTTCGTCGTCAACACCGTCAGCTGCCGGGGCCACCACCGCATCACCGACGTCTGGCGTTACCAGAAGATCACCGTCAACGGCATGCGCGACCGGATCAACGGCATGACGTCGGTCCCGCCGGACGACGCCGACCTGCGGGTGCTCGCCGACTACTCGTACGCCGTACTCGACGCTCTCGGCATCGAGTACGGGCCCGTCCACCTGGAGGTCATGCTCACCGGTGCGGGGCCGCGCCTGGTCGAAGCGGGCGCACGCCTGTGCGGAGCCGATGTCGCGCGGTACGCGGTGCTGCTGACCGGGGAGTCACAGATCGACCGGACCGTCCAGGCGTACGTGGACCCCGAAGGGTTCCTGAACGAGTACCGGGAACCGTACGCCCTGGACCATCACGGCGCCATGGCCTTCTTCGCCTCACCGGTCGAAGGAGTGCTGCGGGGCTACCCGCGCGCGGGGCTGATCGAACAGCTGGAGAGCTGCCGGGGAGTCACCCTGCGCGTCAAGCCCGGAGAGCGAATCCAGCGGACCGTCGACGACGAGGGTGAACCGGTCGTGGTCGGCCTCATCCACCCCGATCGCTCCGTGCTGCTACAGGACTTCGCCACCGTGTGCTACCTCGACGGCTTCGGTTTCTACGACGTCGATCCGGGGCACTGAGAGTCACCCGCGGCCTCCGGCCCGACCGGGGTCGCGTGGCCCGACGTTGATGCACGTCTACGACAAGGGAGCACCGTGGCCAAGGGCTGGCGCAGGGACTTCAGGTTCGTCTGGGCGGGCGAGACCGCTTCACTGGTCGGCACGCAGGTCTATCAACTGGCCATGCCGTTGACGGCGGTACTGACACTGGACGCCACCCCGGGGCAGCTCGGCCTGCTCGGCGCGCTGACCTTCGCGCCCTACCTGGTCCTCGGACTGCCCGCCGGGGTTCTGATCGACCGCTGGCAGCGCCGGGGGGTGCTGATCCTCTCCAGCCTCGGCCAGGCGGTCTCGATCGGCGCCATCCCGGTCCTGGCCGCTCTCGACCGGCTGACCTTCGGATGGCTGCTGGCCATGGCCTGCGTCGCCGGCACCGCGCGGGTGTTCTTCACCATCGCCTACCGCTCGTACCTCCCGGCGATCGTTCCACCGGAGCATCTCACCGGCGCCAACTCCCGTCTGACGGCCAGCGAATCGGTCGCCGAGATCGGCGGTCCCGGACTCGGTGGGGCCTTGGTGCAGATCGTCGGTGCGCCGTTCGCCCTGCTGGTCGACGCGGTCTCCTACCTCGCCTCCGCGGTGGGTGTCGGCGCCGTGCGCCGGCGCGAGAAGCCGGTCGAGCCCGACCCGGCACCGCTGCGCTCCCAGGTGGGGCAGGGATTCCGGTTCACCTTCGCCAATCCGTACCTGCGGGCCACCCTCGGCGAGGCCGCGAGCTACAACATCTGCTGGCAGATCGTCCTGACCATCCTGGCCCTGTTCGCCGTCCGGGAGCTGGACATGAGCCCGGGCACCCTGGGCGTGATGCTCTCGATCGGAGCGGTGGGCGCGCTGCTGGGCGCGGCGCTCACCGACCGTCTCGCCCACCGGGTGGGGCTGGGTTCCACCTTGATCGCCGCGGCGGTCGTCGGGGACCTGGCTCCGCTGCTGCTGCCCGCCGCGTACAAGGGGATGTGGGCGGCTCCGCTGTTCGCGGTGGCGTTCTTCATCCAGGGCTTCGGCATCACCGCGTGCAACGTGCACACCATGACGATCCGTCAGATGGTCACGCCGGAGCACCTGCTGGGCCGCACCAACGCGGCCTACATGTTCGTCGCTCTGGGCGTCAAACCGGTCGGCTCACTGCTGGGGGGCTGGCTGGGCAGCCAACTGGGGCTGCGCGCCGCCCTGCTCATCGGCACCCTGGGGTTGCTGAGCACCAGCCTGTTCCTGGTGCTGTCCCCGCTGCGCACGGTGCGCGATCTGAACAGCCTGCTCCCCCACCGGCCGGGCGAGCCGGGCGAGCCCGAGGAGCGTGCTGCGGTGCGTACGCCCTGAGCGACTCAGGGCGCAGGCACCGGCGTCCCGTCCGGGGCCACCCGCACGCGCAGTGCTGTCCCCGCCTTCTCCAGCGCGGCCCGGCACGCATCGGCGTCTTCGTCCGCGGCGATCGCGTACGCGACCCGGCCGTCCATCAAGCCGCGTGGGGGCGGGGACTTGACCTCGCCCTGATGGGCCAAGGGGCCGCAGTGCACGATCTGGGCGGGCAGTCCTGCGTCCTCGAACCGCACGTCCTCGATGACGCTGTCCTCCCGCTCCGGGTAGAAGAACCGGATCGCGCAGACGCGGCGGCGCGCGGCTGTGGCGAGCCCGGGCGGTCGCCCGCAGGCCACGGCGGCAGCGGCCAGTCCCAAATCGGCGCCGCCCCCGAGCAGATGGAGGTACGGGATCATCCCGCCCCCTATCCGCGCATTGACCTCGATGAGCTTCGGACCGTCCGAGGTCAGCCTGATCTCGGTGTGCGTCACGCCGTCGGTGAAGCCCAGCGCGGTGTGCGCCCGGGTGACGGCGTCCATCAGGGCACCGTCGGACCACAGCGGGTCGGCCGGGTCGACGACATGCCCGGTCTCCTCGAAGTACGGTGCGAAGCCGAGCTCCTTGCGGGCGAGGCAGACGGGCCTCACCGCGCCGCGGTGCACCACGCAGTCGACGCTGATCTCCGGTCCGCGGGCGAACTCCTCCACCAGGATGTTGCTCGCGTACGTCGGCAGCTCCGGAGCCATGGCGCCGCTCGCGTCGGTGAACTCGATCGTCCTGCGCAACTGGGAGGGACTGTCCGCCTTCACGACACCGAAACTGCCCGCCAGCGCCCTGGGCTTGAGAACGACCGGGTAGCCGATGCCGTCCGCCGCCTCCAGCGCTTCCTCCAGGCCGGAGACCAGGTGGTGCCGGGGCTGCGGCACATCTCCGGCGTCGAGCAGGACGCGCGTGCGGTGCTTGTCCCGGCACCGCTCGATGACCTCGGGGTCACCGGGCAGCCCGAGGGCCGCCGCGATGCGGGCCGACTGCACGATGTAGGTCTCGTCCCAGCAGATCACACCGTCGAAGGGCTGCTTCCGCGCCGCGTGCACCGCCGCGCGCACCAGCTCCTCGGTGTCCGTGAGGTCGGCGACCACCGTGCAGTCGTCGATGTGGGCCCGCTCCCAGGTCGGCGGCACCGTCGTGACCAGATGAATCCGGTACTCCCGGCTGATCGACCGTAAGAGGTACTCGCGGTAAGCACGGAGTCCCGGTGTGATCACGAGCAGGTGCGCCTTGTCCATAGGCGCCGCCTACCCCTCGACCGCGGTCTGAGTCCCGTCCCGTGCCGGTGCTGTGGGCCTCGCCGACCCGTTTCGATCGCGCTCACCGGGCACACTGACTGCCGGAGGTGATCACATGTCAGAACAGGGATCGCTGAAGATGCATCAGGTGGTGCTCGACAGCACCGACATCCGAGGACTCGCGGAGTTCTACCGGTCGTTGCTCGGTCTGGTCTACGGCCCGGGGGACGAGCCGCCCGAGGCCGGTGAGCACGACGAACGAGGGCAGGACTGGCTGGTGCTGCGCACTCCCGACGGCGCGCCCCGGCTGGCCTTCCAGCACGTCGACCGGTTGACGCCGCCGACGTGGCCCGACGGCCCGGTGCCGCAGCAGCTGCACCTGGACCTGAGCGTGACGTCGATCGAGGATCTCAAGGCACAGCATGAGCGCGTGCTGAGCCTCGGCGGCCGTCTGCTGTCCGACAACAAGCAGGGGCCCGACGAACCCTTCCGGGTCTACGCCGATCCCGCGGGCCATCCGTTCTGCATCTTCGTCGCCTGAGCGCACGCCGGCGCGTTCGTCGCCTGGGCGCACGCCGGCGTGCGCCCAGTGATCGTACGGCTCAACGGCACCCGCGGCGCAGGCAGGACGACGACCGGGCTCGCCGAACCGGCCATGGAGAACACGTCACAGGTGGCCGGGCCCGTCGGCCAGGGCGATCCGGGCGGTGATGCGTTTGCCCACCGGCTCCCGCTGCACCTCGAAGTCCTCGGCCACGGCCTTCACGATCTCCAGGCCGTGCTGGCCGATCCTGCTGGGGTCGGTGGCGCGGGCCGCGGGGATCTTGGGGTCGCTGTCCCACACCGTGATCTCCACGGCGCGGACGCTGATGCGCAGTTCCAGCAGGACGGGTCCGGGCGCGTACTTGCGGGTGTTGGTGACGAGCTCGCTGACCACCAGCTGGGTGAGGTCCCTCGCCCGGGCGGAAACGGGCAGGTGCTGGTCGTCGCTCGCCCGGTCGAGGAACGCAGCGGCGTGATGGCGGGCGTCCGCGATGCAGCTGTCGTCTCCGTCCAAGGCGTACCCGACGCGCAGGAGATGCACGTCCGGTGTCGTACAGCCGTCACCGTCGGCAGCAGATTCCACTGGCCTCGCCCTCACTCCCCGTTCACGCGCGCCGGTACCCGTTCTGCGGCCCTGCATGCCACAAAGGTGTCGTTCGGCACAGCCGCCCGGGTGCATCCGGCCGGGGCGGTGGGGCAGAATCAACCGTGCACGTTCTGACCGGGCAAGCCTAAACACAATCGAGGAGCAGGTGTCCCAGCACGAGAAAGCGGACCGGCCGGGCCGGCTCCACACCGAACACCGCATGGCCGGAGACATCCGGGTCGTGACGCTGCGGGGTGAGATCGATCACGATGTCCAGGACGTGCTCAGCGAGGCCCTTCTGGTCGAGGGCGGCGCGGTGCCGCCGCGGACGGTCGCGGATCTCAGCGGCGTGACCTTCATGGACTCCAGCGGCATCAACATCTTCGTCGCCGCACACCAGCAGGCGAGCAGCGCGGACGGCTGGGTGCGTATCGCGGGCGCTCAGCGATCGGTGCTGCGTGTCCTGGAGCTGGTCGGCGTCGACACCCTCATCCCCTGCCACCCCACCACGGAGCAGGCCCTGGCCTCCTGATCAGCCTCTACAGGGAACGACCGTGCCCAGTCGGGCGCCTTTCCCCGGTCCTGTCGGCAGCTCTGGTCAGCGGCCGGTGTCGCTGCGCCAGAAGCCGAGCAGGGCCGCCGCGAGTGCCTCGGGGGCCTCTTCGGACATGTGATGCCCGGAGTCGATCGGTCCCCCTTCGATCCGGTCGCCGGCCCAGTCGCGCCAGACCCCCAGGACGTCGCCGTACAGGGTGCCCATGTCGTCATGGGCGGCCCACAGCACCTGGAGCGGGCAGTCGATACGGCGACCGGCCCGCTGGTCGGCGTCGTCGTGCTCGCGGTCGATCCCCAGTCCGGCGCGGTAGTCCTCGCACATGGCGTGCACGGTCGCCGGATCGTGGATGGCCCGCCGGAAGTCCTCGTAGGCTTCGGCGCCCATCTGCTCGCTCCCGCCCGTGTACCAGGCATCGGGGTCGGCGTTGATGACGCGTTCGGCGGGGTTCTCGGTCTGTCCGAGGAAGAACCAGTGCCACCAGCTCGCGGCGAACGTCGCGTCGCAGCGCCGCAGGGCCTCCCCGATCGGAACGACGTCCAGCGCGCTGACGGCGGACACGGCCTCCGGGTGGTCGAGGGCGAGGCGCATGGCCACGTACCCGCCCCGGTCGTGCCCGACGACGGCGAACCGTTCGTGTCCGAGGCGGCGCATGACCTCCAGGCAGTCGCCGGCCATGGCGCGCTTGGAGTACGGGCGGTGCTCCGGGTCGGAGGCAGGCTTGTCGGACTCGCCGTAGCCCCGCAGGTCCGGGCAGACCACCGTGTGGCCGGCCGCCGCCAGCAGCGGGGCCACCCGGTGCCAGGTCGCATGCGTGCGGGGATGACCGTGCAGCAGCAGCACGGCGGGGCCACGGCCGCCGTGACGCACCCTCAGCCGGGCTCCTTCCCCCTGGCATCGCATCAGCTCGAAGCCGTCGAACACGCAGCCTCCCCGGTCCCGGACGTCGCAGTCCTGGTGCCCCTGAGCGTGCCGTCCATGCCGGGGAAGGCGGCCCTGCGGTCCTCAGGGCCGCCGCACCGCCGCAGTCGTGGGTCAGGACAGGATCTCGATGTACCCGTCGGTTCCGTGCACGCGGATCCGCTGCCCGTCCCGGATCAGCCGGGTGGCCTGATCCACGCCGACCACGGCCGGCAAGCCGTACTCTCGTGCGATCACCGCTCCATGGGTCATCAGGCCGCCCACCTGCGTCACCAGGCCGGCGATGCCGACGAACAGGGGGGACCAACTGGGGTCCGTGTAGGCCGTGACCAGGATGTCGCCCGGTTCGAGTTCCGCTTCGGCCATGTCGAGGATGACGCGGGCCCGCCCCTCGACGGTCCCGCCGGACACCGGCAGGCCGATCAGGGCACCGTCCGGCACGTCGTCACGTCGGTACGCACCGTTGAGGCCCTCGCCCTCCGATGTGAGGACCCGGGGAGGCGTCAGCGCGCCGTACGTGCGGAACGCCTCCCTGCGCTGCCGGACGAGCCGGTCGTCGACCCGGTTCGAGCGTGTGACCTCCTGGAACTCCTGGAAGGTGAGGTAGAAGACGTCCTCCTGCTCGCCCAGTACGCCGGTCTGCACGAGGCGCCCGGCCTCCTCCAGCAGCGCCTGCTTGTAGACGAAGAGGCGGCTGACGATGTCGTACTTCGGGTACTCCCGGTATCCGATGAAGGTCCGGACCCGGTCGATCATCCGCTTGGTCTCCTCCGCCTTGCTCTCGCCGTCGGGCAGGGTCCGCAAGCGTGTCAGCACGTCCTGTTCCTTCTTCTCCGCCTCCCTCCGCCCTTCCTCGAAGCGCCGCTCGGCCGCGCCCGGTGCGAAGTTCCTGACGTTGTCGAGGATCGCCGGCACCAGCGTGCCGGGCTGTTCACGCCACCGGGGCCTCGTGATGTCGATCTCGCCGGCACAGCGCATGCCGTACCGGTCGAGGTAGCTCTCGATGGCGTCCCGGGCTCCGGTCCCGCCCGGGAGTTCCGCCAGGTCGTCCAGGAAACCGTCGTCCTCGGCGTTCTGCAGGAACGCCACCACCTCGGGATGGGGACGGATCGCGTCGGCGACGTCGAGCAGCGCCAGTCCCATCTGTGAGGTGATGTTGTCGGGGGCGGACAGCGTGAGCGTGTCCGCTGCGTTCTTCTCACCCAGCCATTCGTGCAGCTTGTCGTTGAGCCACCAGGTGGCCTCCATCCCCGCCACGATCACCTGGATGCTCAGCGGATCGCCCAGGACCCGTTTGTGCTCCGCGAAGGCCTCCAGCAGGAAGTCGAACAGCGCCGGTCCGGTCTTCGTGCCGATGGCGCGCCGCAGGGCGGCGATGGACGCCTCGCTGCGCTCGATCAGCCGGGTGACGATGGCCGGGTCGGTCTCGATCGGGGCGGGCCGGCCCCCGGCCGGGGGCTCGCCGGGGGCGGGGTCCGCGAGCAGCGGGACGAAATCGTCGCGTTCGAGAACGGTCTCCAGCGCGTCCCTGGTCAGGGGATCGCCCCTGCCCACGAGGTCGAGGAGGCCCGTGCGGCTCGTGGGCGTCGTCAGGGCCCGGGTGGCGTCGACCCACAGCCTCCCGCCGGCGTCGGCCATCGGCGCCATGGCCGTCAGCTTCCACACGGAGAGCCCCAGCGGCTTCATGGGGTCGGTCATCATCTGCTGATGACCGACGGAGACATAGACGTGATGGTTCTCGTCGTCGCTCTCGGGGACAGGGAACAGCGTCGTGATCGGCCGGCTCTGGACGATCTGGAAGCCGTCGTCATCGAGGCACCATTCGATGTCCTGCGGGCGGCCGAAGTGTGCCTCGATCCGCCGTCCGAGGTGGACGAGCCGCACGACCTGCGCATCCGTCAGCGCCGGCTGCTCCTGCCGCTGCGAGTCGACCGCCCTCTCCTGCGTACCGCCGTCCGGCAGGGCGTGAACAGCGCGCTGTTTCGCGGCGATCGTCCGCGTGACGATCTCGCCGTCCCGCACCGCGAAGACGTCGGGGTTCACCAGGCCGGACACCAGGGCCTCGCCGAGGCCGAAGCCGGCGTCCACGGTGGCCACCTTCCGGTTGCCGGTGACGGGGTCGGCGGTGAAGAGGACGCCGGCCGCGTGCGGGAGGACCATCCGCTGCACGACGACGGCCATGTGGACCGTGCGGTGATCGATGCCGTTGCGCCGCCGGTAGGTGACGGCCCGCTCGGTGAACAGCGAGGCCCAGCAGCGGCTGATGTGCCGGAGGACCGCCGTCGGCCCGATGACGTTCAGGTAGGTGTCCTGCTGGCCCGCGAAGGAGGCCGTCGGCAGGTCCTCCGCCGTGGCGCTGGACCGGACGGCGTAGGCCGCCTGCTCGCCGTGGCGGGCGAGCGCGCCGGTGATCGCCGCCGCGAGACCGGCCGGGACAGCGATCGCTTCGATGGCCCGGCGCATGCGCTCGCTGAGCGTGCGGATCGCCTCCCGGTCGTCCGGGTCCGAGCGGGACAGCTGGTCCAGCAGTTCCTCGACCGATGGCTCTCGCGTCACGATCCGCCGGAACGCCTCCGTGGTCACGCAGAAGCCACCCGGCACGCGGATGCCCGTGATCCGCGACAGCGCGCCCAAGTGCGCGCCCTTGCCCCCGACGACCGCGATCTGTGTCTCGTCGACCTCCTGAAGATCCAGTACGTATGGCTCGTTCATCTCCGACGCACGCACGTCGTGTCCCCGTTTCCGCAGGTTGTGGCTTCGGTCGACGATTCTGCGCCGCCACCGGGGCCTTGCCGCAAGCCCCCCTGTGCGCTATAACTTGGGAGAGGCAAGGAGAACATCTCCTTGCCTTTGTCGTTGGCCGTGCATCTGCCGGCAGTACGCGCCGGGCACGTTCCGGCCGAGGTCGAGGTGCACCGGCGGTCCGGGGTGACGGTGGGTCTGCTCGCCCAGGACACCGCGTTCGAGCGGCTCACCGCACGGTCCGAGATGTCTACGAGCTGTCGGTGGGTCCGGAGCGAGCCGAGAAGGCGCGGCGCTGATCCGGCGTTGGTCCTCGTTCCACCTGAAGGCCGCAAGTGAGGGTGCCCGGTGTCAGCCGACGGCCGCTGTCCTGCTGAGCGGCACATCCCGCGACAACTCCCGGAAGCCGGCGCTGTAGTAGGGGCCGCATGCCTGGATGGGCCTGGACGGCGGCCTCGGGTCCGGCCCGGCCGGCGGTGCGGAACCGGAAACCGTCCGGCAGTACCGGCTGTTCAAGGTCCGTGGCTCCGCTCGTTGAGCCGGGTCCACGTCCCCGTGTCGCCGCGTCCGGCCGGGTCGGTCACGTAGCCGTGCGCCGCCCACCGTCGCGGGGCGTACTCGTCGGCGGCACCCGGCGGCACCGTCCGCTCGGTGCCCGCCGCCGCACGCGTCCCCGGCCGTCACCTGCTCGGCACACGTGATGGTGCGTCACCGTGCCGGGATCCCGCAGGACCGTCGAACCGTTCTGTGGCCTGAGCAGGGGCTCGGGCGGGCCGTGGGCCTACAGGCCCAGATCGAGCGCGAGACACGAGTAGTACTTCCACGAGCCCTCGGGGGTGTAGGTGTTCACCCCGCCCCCCGGTGCGGCCTCCGTCGCCTCGGCCATGTCCTCGAAGCGGATGCGATCGGGGAGCTTGCCGAACCGCGCGTGCCGTGCCGCTGCCGCGGTGTCCGTCGACAGTTCCTTGCCCATGACCGGTCTCCCCTTCACGTCACGCTGGTTCCTCGGACGAGCATCAGCATGCCCCTCCGCCCGTCACCTGTCAAACCGGTGACGACGCCTCGTGGGCATCAAACGGTGACGGTCTTGCACTCGGTGTAGGCCCCCAGGCCGACCGCGCCGTACTCGCGGCCGATGCCACTGGCCTTGAAACCTCCGAACGGGCCGTCGAAGGCGACCGGGGCGCCGTTGACCGTGACGGTGCCGGTGCCGACCCGGCGGGCGACCGCCAGGGCACGGTCCTCGTCGGCGGACCAGACGCCGCCGGAGAGGCCGTACTCGGAGTCGTTGGCCATGCGGACGGCGTCGTCCTCGTCGTCGTAGGCGATGACGACCAGGACCGGGCCGAAGATCTCCTCCTGAGCGATGCGCATCGAGTTGTCGGCGTCGGCGAAGCCCGTGGGGGTGACGTAGTTGCCCTTCTCCAGGCCCTCGGGGATCTGCGGGCCGCCGGTGACCGGGCGGGCGCCTTCCTCGATGCCGAGCCGGATGTAGCCACGCACCCGCTCCTGCTGGTCGGGGCGGATCATCGGGCCGATGAAGGTGTCGGGGTCGCCCGGGTCACCCACCTTCAGCGACTCGACCAGGTCCTTCACCGCGGTCACGACCTCTTCGTACCGGCCGCGCGGGGCGAGGATGCGAGTCCGGGCGATGCATGACTCGCCATTGTTGAGCAGAGCGCCGAACTTCATGCCCGCGACCGCCTGTTCGACATCGGCGTCCGGCAGGACGATGGCGGCGGACTTGCCGCCCAGCTCCGGACTGACGCGCTTGAGCTGCTCCCCCGCGATCAAGGCTATGCGGCGGCCGGCCCGCGTCGAGCCGGTGAAGGCGATCTTGTCGACGTCCCGGTGCGACACGAGGTACTCACTGGTCTGCCGGTCCGCGGGCAGAACGCTGATCACACCCTCGGGCAGACCCGTCCGCTCCAGCAGCCCGGCGAGGAAGCCCATGCTCAGCGAGTTCTCCGGGGACACCTTGAGAACGACGGAGTTGCCCGCGAGCAGGGCCGGGATGATCTTCGCGGTGGCCGACGAGAAGGGCGAGTTCCACGGGATCACCGCGGCCACGACACCGATCGCCTCGCGGCGCACCACGCTGCGCACCGGGGACGCCGGGTCGGAGGGCACCAGCGTCTCCTCCCAGCAGAACTCCTCCGGCGCCTTCACATCAGGCGTCGGCCTGGCGGGTCAGACCCGACTGGCCGGCCCGGGTGAACATCCCGCCGAGCCGTTCTCCAGCGAGATCAGGTGTGCGATCTTCTCCGCCTCGTGCTCGCGCAGCGCATTGAACCGCCGCAGGACCGCGATCCGGTCCGCGGGCGGGGCGGTGCGCCACGCACCCGCCTCGAAGGAGGCCCGCGCCGCCGCGACCGCCCGGTCCATGTCGGCAGGCCGGGCCTGGGCCGCGCGCCCGATCACCGACCGGTCGTGCGGCGAGGTGATGTCCAGGAGCGCCGGATCGCCGGGCTCCACTCAGGAGCCTCCGATGAACAGCCGGTCATAGGTGATCATGCGCCGTCTCTCCTCAGGGAGCAGTTCAAACACGGTCGATGTATGTCACTCGACTGAAGCGCTTGCCTGAGTTTCCGTCGCAGATGAGCGCCATTTACCGCGTCGCACGACAGGGGAAACGACGCGTGGCCAGGGAGGGCGGAACCCTCCCCGGCCACGTCGGCGGTCTGGATCAGCCGCGCCTGGGCAGCCTCCAGTTCGGGCGCGGGAAGTGACAGGTGTAGCCGTCCGGGTAGCGCTGGAGGTAGTCCTGGTGCTCGGGTTCGGCCTCCCAGAACGCGCCGGCCGGCACCACCTCGGTCACCACCGGGCCCGGCCACAGCCCGGACGCCTCTACGTCGGCGATGGTGTCCTGCGCGACACGCCGCTGCTCTTCGTCGAAGTAGAAGATGGCGGAGCGGTAGCTCAGGCCGATGTCGTTGCCCTGCCGGTCCCTCGTGGTCGGGTCGTGGATCTGGAAGAAGTACTCCAGGATCGCGCGGTAGTCGGTGGCGGTCGGATCGAACACGATCTCGATCGATTCCGCATGCCGTCCATGGTCACGGTAGGTGGCATGGGGCTTGTCGTCGTCACCGCTGTAGCCGACCCGGGTACGGATCACACCGGGGAGCGACCGGATCAGCTCCTGCATCCCCCAGAAGCAGCCACCCGCAAGCAGCGCCCTCTCCTCGACATCACTCATGACGCATCACCTTTCTCGCCGCATCCGTCCGCACGAGACCAGCCTCGCACACACACCCTTCGCGTGTAGTCACCATTCTGACTGGTGACGATTCGATCTGTCCCGGCGGTTCCGCCCCCGCGTAACCGATACACCGGCGTAGCAATTCCCCGGCCTCCCTTCACGGAGGTGAGGCGACAGCCGCCTCAGGTTCCACAGGCCACGACTAAACTCGAGGCGGTGAGAGCCGACGCTGCGCGCAACCTGGAAGCCGTCCTGACCACCGGAGCGCGCATGCTCGCCGCCGACCCGGGCGCGAGCATCGCGAACATCGCCGCCGAGGCCGGCGTGGACCGCCGCACGGTCTACCGGCGCTTCGCCTCCCGCGAGGACCTCCTGGCCGCGATCTACGCAGCCCGTGTCGCGGCCATCGAGCACGCCATCGAGGACGCCCGGCTGCGCGAAGCCCCCGTCGCCGTCGCCATGCACCGCTACGTCGAGAACATCATCGCCGTGAACCGCACATGGCCCGTCGACCTCGCCCACATGCTCGCCGACGACGGCGTCCGCGCCCGCCGGGACGTCTCCGTCCGCGAGGTCGACACCTTCCTCCGCCGCGCCACGGAAGAGGGGCTCCTGCGGTCAGGGCTCCCGCAGGGGTGGGCGGGCGCGCTGCTGCCCCAGCTCATGCACCTCGCATCCCGGCAGATGCCCGAACTGAGCCCAGCACAGGCGGCGGACGTCGTGGTCGACACCTTGCTGCGCGGAGTCGGAGAGTCCTGACCGAGTTCCCGAGAGGGCCTGAATCCTGCGGACGGCCGAGAAGCGCAGGGTGATCACGGGCGACGGAGCTCCCGGCCTGAGCCGATACGCGCCAATGTCACGCCCACGCGTCGTGGCGGCGGCCGGCGGCGCCCACCCCGCTTGGCCGGCCCGGTGCGCACCGACTGCCTGGACGAACGCGGCTCCTGTCGGCCCGTCACACTTTCGACACGCACCATCCGCACCATGAACACTTCCAGCCGCGTGACGTACAGCGCCCGCCTCTCGGTGCAGACGCTGCGCTCGGCCGCTGCCTACCCTCCGTGGCCATGCGATCACCCCTGATGAGACGTTTCGGTCTCACCGCCGTCCTCGCTCTCGCCCTCGCCGTGTTCGGCCCGGCCCCCGGCGCGAGCGCGGCCGCCCCGGCGCCGGCGGAGCTGACCTTCACCACCGACAGCGCCACGACCACGCCCGGCGGCTCGGTCAAGCTGTCGATGACCCTCACCAACAACAACACGTATGACGTCTGGTTCGTGTACCAGACGATCGAACCGACCTGGCTCACCACACAGCGCCCCGACCTCAAGTACAACTTCAGCGGGTGCAGCCTGACCACCGCGAACGGCCCCGCCCCCTGCTCCGGAACCGGCCCGGCCAACCTCGGCGCGAACTACGGCTCCACCATCCCGCCCGGCCAGAGCCGTACGGTCACCCTGACGCTGGACGTCGCCGCCGACTCCGGCTGCAACGGCAACATCGGCTTCTACTCCTACTTCTACGCGGAGTTCAGCGACTCGACGAACGTCAGCGGCGGTCCGGTCTACACGCCGGTGACGCGAGTGCTCTGCGCCTGACGCCCGGTCCGCGACCGGCGAGCGTGATCCGAAAACCGCCACACCCCGGCATCCGCTCCGGTCTGGACCACTGGCACGACGACCGGCGGGCCCCACCGGCCCGCCGGTGCTCCGCACAGGGCCCGGACCAGCACGCCGGGCCCTGGCGCCCACCGGGCCCGGCCTCGTCCGGCAACCGGGAACGACTCACTTCGCTTTCGAATGCCGTCCATTCGACACCTGCACTTTTCCGTCATGTTCCGCAACATGACCGCGAAATCTCCACACAGGCATCACTATGTGACGCGAACGGATGCGTGACGAACCGGCTTCTGAGGGGGACGCCGGCGGCACGCAAGGGGGTGCGTCCGCTCCACGGGAGCCGTACTCGCCCCTGCCCGGGGAGGGGACCTCACCGCATGAAGCGGACCTTACGCACCACCGTTCTCACGGTGGGCGTGCTCATCGCCGCACTGGGCCTGCCGGCCGGCGCGGCTCACGCCGACACCACGCCCCGCGTCGATCTGCGGGTGCTGGTGGTGAGCGACGGCGGCCCGTCCACCGACGCGATAGCCGCCGAACTGGCCGCGGCCGGAACGCCGTACACGCGCATCGACCTCACGCAGTCCGGCCGGACCGTGATCGACGCCGACTTCCTCGCGGACACCGTCGACGGCCGGCCGCGCGCGAAGTTCCAGGCCGTCGTGCTGCCCAATGACAACCCGTTCCCGGCCGGCTCCGCCGAGATGGCGGCGCTCACGGCGTACGAACGCACCTACGACATCCCCCAGGTCGACGCCTACACCTACGCGCGTCCCGAAGCCGGTTTGCAGTATCCGATCCACGGGGGCTACTCCGGCAGCATCGACGGGAAGCGGGCGGAGGTGACCGCCGCCGGCAAGTCGGGCCCGTTCGGCTATCTCGACGGAGCGGTGCCCTTCGAGGACAACGACCCTGCTGTCGGCGAGAGTTACGCCTACCTGTCGAAGCCCGTGGCGGGGGCCGACTTCACCCCGTACGTGGAGGCGGCGATCCCCGGACAGTCGGCCAAGGGCACGCTGGTGGGCGAGTACCGGCACGACGGGCGGCGCGAGCTGGTCGTCACCTTCGTCTACAACCGCTACCAGCAGCAGTTCCGGCTCCTGGCCCGCGGCATCGTGGAGTGGATGACCGGCGGTGTGCATCTGGGCGCCTCACGGAACTACTTCTCCGTCCACGTGGACGACGTGTTCGCCGCCGACGACCGGTGGAACAGCACGCTCAACTGCACGCCCGGTGATGTCGACTGCACGGACCCGAACGCGACACCCGACCCGATCCGGATGACGGCCGCCGACGTCGACCACGCCGTCGACTGGCAGAACGGCAAGAAGTTCACCCTCGACTTCGCCTACAACGGCGCCGGCAGCGTCGACCACCGCGAGGACAACAACGGCGCCGACGCGCTCGCCGACCGGCTGATCGCGCGGCGGGGCGAGTTCCGGTGGATCAACCACACCTACTCGCACCCCTTCCTCGGCTGCGTGCAGGACACGACCGTGGTGCCCTGGAAGTGCGCGACCGACGCCGACGGCAGCACCCGGTGGATGAGCCGCAACGACATCTCCGACGAGATCGCCACCAACCGGGTCTGGGGCGAGCGCGCCGGACTCCCGCTGGTGAACGACGAGTTGGTCACCGGCGAGCACTCCGGCATGAAGGTGCTGCCGCAACAGCCCGAGGACAACCCCAACCTGGCGCTCGCCCTCGGCGACAACGACATCACCTGGCTCGGCTCCGACAACTCCCGCGAGCCCGACCAGCGTCAGGTCGGTCCGGCCACGACCGTGCCCCGCTATCCGATGAACGTCTTCTACAACGCCGGCCGTGCCGCGGAGCAGGTGGACGAGTACAACTGGATCTACACCGGCCGCGCCCAGGGCGGCAGCGGCATCTGCGAGGACAACCCGGCCACCACCACCTGCCTGGCTGCTCCGCTGGACGCCGCCACCGGCTACCGGGACCACATCGTGCCGCTGGAGACGCGGATCGCCCTCGGGCACGTCCTGGCCAACGACCCCAAGCCGCACTTCATCCACCAGTCGAACCTGGCCGAGGACCGCATCGCCTACCCCGTGCTCAACGGCGTCCTGGACGGCTATGAGGCCCTCTTCACGGAGGACACCCCCGTCGTGAACCCGCGGATGCGGGACATCGGCACCGAACTCCGGCGCCGGGCCAACTGGCAGGCCGCCCTACGGGCCGGCGAGGTCACCGCCCACCGCATCGGCGGCACCGTGACCGTCGACGCGCCGGACGGGCTCGCGGTGCCGGCGACCCTGCCCACCGGCACCACGCTGGCCGGTGCCGCGTTCGGTGAGGCGTACGCGGGGGCGGTGTCCGGCTGGACGCCCTCCGCAGGTGAGCCGCTCACCCTCACCCTGCCGGCGTCCGCCCCGGCTCCGGTCGGCGGTGCCGCCGAACCCGCACCGGCCACCGGCCCCGCGCCGAAGACCCGGACCCCCGCCGGCGTCACCGATCCGGTGGGCCACACCACAGACGGCTGAACGGCGCACCCGCCCAAGACCGACCGAAGGTGACGGCCGCCCCGGCGGGCGGCCGTCACCGGCCCGAACCACCCCACTCCTCGGCCGTGGAGCACATCGATGCCCGTTCCCCAGGGCGCGCGAGGTACCGGAGCGACGCGCGTCACCCTGCTCACCGAAGGCACCTATCCGCACAGCCACGGCGGCGTCAGCGTCTGGTGCGACCAGCTCGTCCAGGGCATGCCCGACCTCGCCTTCGACGTCATCGCCGTCACCGGAACCGGACGTGAGCCGGTCGTGTGGGACCTGCCCGCGCACGTCTCGGGTGTGCTGTCCGTCCCCCTGTGGGGCGCCCCGCCCGAAGGCCGCCCGCCCCGTGGCCGGGCCCGCAACCGGCTCTCCGCCGCCTACGAGCGGTTCCTGGCCGCGCTGCTCGACCCGCGCGCCGAGGACGGGTTCGCGCCCGCCCTCCACGCGCTGGCACACGCCGCGTCGGACGGAACGCTGAGCCCCTTCCTGCGCGGAGACCGGGCCATCACGATCCTCACCGCGCTGTGGAACCGCCCCGGGCTCGCCGTCCGAGAGGCGCAGCCGACGCTGCACGACGCGCTCACCGCGACCGCCCTGCTGGAACACGCCCTGCGTCCGCTGGCCGCCCCGGCGCCCGAAGGCGGGGTCGCGCACGCCGTCAGCGGCGGGGTCGCCGTCCTGCCGGGGCTCGCCGCCCTCGAACGCCACGGCGTGCCGCTGCTGTTGACCGAGCACGGGGTGTACCTGCGCGAGCGCTACCTCGGCTATCGCACCGCGCCCTACCGCTGGCCGGTGAAGGCCGTGATCCTCGGGTTCTTCCGGCTGCTCGCGCAGGAGAGCTACCGCCGGGCCGCCCTGATCACACCGGGCAACCGCTACAACCGGCTGTGGGAGGAGGAGGGTGGCGCCGACCCGGCGTCGATCCGCACGGTGTACAACGGCGTCGACCCCGCCGCGTTCCCGGCGGCCGGCCCCGAACCGGACGTGCCGACCCTCAGCTGGGCGGGCCGCGTCGACCCCATCAAGGATCTGGAGACCCTCATCCGGGCCTTCGCCCTGGTCCGCGCCCGGCTCCCGCACACACGGCTGCGGTTGTTCGGCGGGACGCCCCGGGGCGGAGAGGCCTACCGGGAACGCTGCGAGACCCTGGCCGCCGAGCTCGGGCACGCCGACGCCGTGACCTTCGAAGGGCGCGTCGACGACATCAAGGACGCCTACGCCGCCGGGAACGTCGTGATGCTCTCCAGCATCAGCGAGGGCTTCCCCTTCACCCTGATCGAGGCCATGTCCTGCGGCCGGGCGACCGTCTCCACCGACGTGGGCGGGGTACGCGAGGCCGTCGGTGACACCGGGCTGGTGGTGCCTCCGCGCGATCCGGAGACGATGGCCGCGGCCGCGCTGGAGCTGCTGGGCGATCCCGGACGGCGCAGGGCGATGGGCGAGGCGGCCCGGTTGCGGGTCATCGAGCAGTTCACCCTCCGGCAGACCATTGACACGTTTCGATCCGTCTATCTGGAACTGGCCCATCCGAGACGGGGGTTGGTGGACATGCCCATGGTCGGGGCGTCCGCGCCGGCCGGCCACGGCACCGGAAGCCTCGCCCGGTGAGCGGGCCGATGTCCCTCGAACCCGGCGGTGCCGAGCAGGACACGCTGGCCATCCGGCTGGCCGGCCCCCCTCCGCCGCGCCGCCGGCCACGCTGCGCCCTCGACGACGCCACCCTCGCCATCCGGCTGCCCCGGCGCGGACCCGACGACGAGGCGGTCAGTGAACTCGCCGCCGAACTCGCCGACCGCATCGGTCCCGCCGTCCACCCCTACGAGGTGGCCGCCCTGCTGGAGGCGGAGGGCCTGTCCGCTTCCCTGATCAACGAACGGTACGGCCACCCGAACCTCTTCTCCCTCGCCTCCGCGCTGTACGACCGGGTGCCGCGCACGTTCCCCGAACCCGCCCCGGCGGCCGACCCGTGGCGCCCCGACACCGTCCGCTGTCTGCTGCGGGGCGTGCTGTTCGCGCTGCCCGGTCTCGCCTACCTGCTGACCGCGCCGCTGTGGGACGCCGGCGGGTACGCCCCCGCCCTCATCGTCGCCGGACTCGTCTCCTGGGCGTGGGGGCAGGCACTCGGCCACCGTGCCCACCTGCGGCTGGCGACGGGACGCCGGGAGGCGGGCCGTACCCTCCTGGCCGGCGCGCCCGCCGGAGCCGTCGTGGCCACGACGGTCGCCGCGCTGCCCGCGGGCGGCGGGCCGGTGACCCTGGCGGCGGCGGCACAGTCCGCGTACCTGGCAGCGGCCGGAGTCCTGCTGGTGCTGGGCCGTGAGCGGCTGCTGGCGGCCGCGTTGAGCCCGCTGGTCGCGGGTGCCGCCGTCCTGCCGTGGTGGGAGCCGGGTCCCGCACTCCGGGCCGGGCTGCCCCTGCTGGCGCTGCTCGCCACGCTCGCCGTCACCGGCCTGGTCCTCCGGGGTGCCCTCGCCGCCCCGGCGGTCGCCGGCGCGCCCCGGCCGCGTCTGCTGTGGTCCCTGCCGTACGGCCTGTTCGGGCTGGCCGCGGGGGTGCTGGTGCTGCTGGAGGGACGGGAGGAGCCGTACGCGGTGATCGTGCTGACGCTGAGCATGGGACCGGCGGAATGGCTGCTGTACCGCTACCGCGGACTGTCGGTCGCCGCCCTGCGCACCACCGCCACGCCCGCCGGGTTCCTGCTGCGCTCGGCCGGCATCCTCGGCCTCTGTCTGCTGGCCTACCTCGCCCCGCTGCTGCCCGCGGCCCTGCTCGCCGGCGCCGACCCCGTCGCCCTGCTGCTGCTCGCGGCGGTGCTGTGGACCGCGCTGCTGCTCCAGGCGTTCGGGGCGGCCTGGTCGTCGGCCGGGATCTGTCTGACGGCAGCGGGCGGGGCCGGTGCGGTCGTCCTCTGCCGGCTGCCACCGGGCGCCGGCCCGGCCCTGTCACTCGCCTGCGGCGCCGCGGCCCTGTGTCTGTCGGCGTGCGCGCTGTGGCTGCTCGGCCGGCCCGCCCCGCACGCCTGAGTCCCCACTCCCACTCCCCTCCCACCCATCCGAAGGGACACCGCAGTTGACCTCCGCACCGCTCGCCGCCGTCACCGGAGCCGAGGGTTTCATCGGCTCGCACCTCACCGAGGCGCTGGTCGCCTCCGGACACCGGGTCAGGGCCATGGCCCAGTACAACTCCTTCTCCTCCTACGGCTGGCTGGAGACCCTGCACCCGGACGTCCTGGACCAGGTGGAGATCGTCCTCGGCGACGTACGGGACCCCGGTTCCGTCCGCGGCCTCCTCGACGGCGCCGACACCGCCTACCACCTGGCCGCACTGATCGCGATCCCGTACTCCTACCAGGCCCCGCACAGCTACGTGGACACCAACGTCACCGGCACCCTCAACGTGCTGGAAGCCGTGCGCGCCCTCGGCACGCCCCGGCTGGTGCACACCTCCACCAGCGAGACGTACGGCACCGCGCAGACCGTGCCCATCACCGAGGACCACCCCATCAACACCCAGTCCCCCTACGCCGCTTCGAAGGCGGGCGGGGACCGGCTGGCCGACAGCTACCACGCCAGTTTCGACACCCCGGTCGTCACGCTGCGGCCCTTCAACACCTACGGGCCGCGCCAGTCGATGCGGGCGGTCATCCCCACCGTCATCGGGCAGGTCGCGGCCGGGGAACGCTCCATCACCCTCGGCGACCTGCGTCCCACCCGGGACTTCACCTTCGTCAAGGACACCGCGCAGGCCTTCCTCGCCGTCGGTACCGCGCCCGCCGAGCGCGTCGTCGGCCGGACCTTCAACGCCGGTACCGGCGGGGAGATCTCGGTCGGCGACCTGGTCGCGCTGATCGGGAAGGTGATGGACACCGCCCTCGACGTGCGCGAGGACACCGCCCGCATCCGCCCCGCCAACTCCGAGGTGATGCGCCTCGTGGCCGACGCGAGCCGACTCGCCTCCGCGACCGGCTGGCAGCCCGCGCACACCCTGGAGGAGGGCCTCGCCCACACCGTGACGTTCTTCCGCGACCCGGCCAACCTGGCCCGCTACAAGACCGGCATCTACAACATCTGACCCCGTCCGGCACGTCAGCGCACGTTCACGAAGGAGGAGTCCCATGCACGCAGTGATCCTGGCGGGAGGCAAGGGCGTCCGGCTGCGGCCGTACACCACCGCGCTGCCCAAGCCGCTCGTGCCCATCGGCGACCAGCACGCCATCCTGGAGATCGTGCTGCGCCAGCTGTCCACGGCCGGTTTCACCAGCTGCACCATCGCCATCGGCCACCTCGGCGAGATCATCCGCGCCTATGTCGGCGACGGTTCCCAGTGGGGACTGGCCGTCGACTACGCCACCGAGGACAGCCCCCTGGGCACCATGGGCCCGCTGCTCAACCTGCGCCACCGGCTGCCCGAGACCTTCCTGGTGATGAACGGCGACGTCCTCACCGACCTCGACTACGCCGACGTCCTGCGCCGGCACCGCGCGTCCGGGGCTCCGCTGACCATCGCGACGTACGTCCGCAAGGTGCACATCGACTTCGGGGTGCTGACCACCGATTCCAGCAAGGTCGTGGCGTTCACCGAGAAGCCGAGCATGGACTACCGCGTCTCCATGGGCGTCTACGGCCTGTCCCGCGCCACGCTGGAGGGCTACACGCCCGGACTTCCCCTCGGCTTCGACGAGTTGGTCCTCGATCTGCTGAAGACGCAGAACCAGCCGCACGCCTACGACTTCGACGGGTACTGGCTGGACATCGGCCGCCCCGACGACTACGACCGGGCCAACGCCGAGTTCACCAGCCGCAAGTCGCTGCTGCTCAAGGGAGCCTGAGCACCTCATGCGCATTCTCGTCCTGGGCTTCACCGGCTATCTCGGCACGCACGTCGCCGACCGGCTGCGCGCCCTGCCCGGCGCGCAGGTGCTCGGCGGCGGCCGGTCTCCGGCCGCCGACCTCGACGTCGATCTCGCCCGCGTCCGCCCGGAGCGGCTGGCGAAGGCCCTCGCGTCGGCCGCTCCCGACACCGTGATCAACTGCGCGGGCGCGACCGGCGGCGACGCCGTCCCCCTCGCCGAGGTCAACGCCCGGGGCCCCGCGGTGCTGTGCGCCGCACTGCGTGCAGCGGCCCCGGCCGCTCGCCTGGTGCACCTGGGCTCGGCCGCCGAGTACGGGCCCGGCGCACCGGGCATCCCGGTGACGGAGGCGGCGGCCACCTGCCCCGTCGGGCCCTACGGCGCGACCAAGCTCGCGGGCACGGTCGCGGTGACCGCCTCCGGTCTGGATGCGGTGGTGCTGCGGGTGGGCAATCCGGTGGGGCCCGGGGCGCCGCCCTCCGGACTGCCCGGCCGGATCGCCGCACTGCTGCGCGAGGCCGGCGCCGGGCCGGAGGCGGTGCTGCGGCTCGGCGACCTGTCCGCCCACCGCGACTTCGTCGACGTGCGCGACGTGGCACGGGCGGCGGTGCTCGCGGCCACGGCCCCGGGCCCGCTGCCGCCCGTCCTCAACATCGGCGGAGGCCGGGCCGTGCCGGTGCGTGATCTGGTGCACGGCCTGGCCGGCCTGGCCGGCTTCCGGGGCAGGATCGAGGAGGGCACAGTGGGCTCGGCCCGTTCCGCGCAGGTGTCGTGGCAGTGTTCCGACATCGCCGCCGCCGAGCGTGCCCTGGGCTGGCGTCCGGCCCACACCCTCGGCGACGCGCTGGCCGCGTTGTGGGAAGGCGGCCGCACCCCGTGAACCTGCTGATCCCGCTGTACGTCCATCCGGCCGAGGACCCGGGCGCCTGGCACCGGCTGATCACCGCCGCGAACCGCACCTACGGGGTCGTCCTCAACCCGGCGAGCGGTCCGGGTGAGGTCCCCGACCCGGCGTTCACGGCCGCGGCCGGTGCGCTGCGGGCCGCGGGGGCGCGTCTGCTGGGCTACGTCGACACCGACTACGGGGTGCGCGACCCCGCGGCCATCGCCGAGGACGTGCGCCGGCACCGGGAGTGGTACGCGGCGGACGGCTGCTTCCTGGACCGGGTGACGGCGACTGCGGACGGTCTGCCGGCCTGCCGCCGCCTGGTACGGGCGGTACGCCGGCTGGGGGCGGGGACGGTCGTGCTCAACCCCGGGGTCCATCCGGCCCCTGGCTACGCCCGCCTCGCCGACCTGACCGTCACCTTCGAGGGCCACTGGTCCACGTACGTCTCCGCCTTCAGCCGGCCGGCATGGACATCACGACACCCCCCCGAGCGGCTGTGCCACCTCGTCTACGGCGTGCCCGGGGCGCTCGTCCCTCTCGCTGTGCGCACCGCGCACGAGCGCGGTGCGGCGGTCAGCGGACCGGTGACGGGCGAACCACCCAATCCGTGGGCGCAGTTGACGCCCGCGCTCACCGGGGCGGAGCGATGAGGGGGCGGGCTGCCGTCCGCGTGGCCCTGCTGACCGCCCTGACGACCGCGGCGCTGACGGGCTGCTCCGGCAGCGCCGAGCGATCGGCCGGCCCGCCCGCTACGACGTCGCCTTCCCGGGCTGTGTGGAAACCCCGTCCCGGTCTCGCCTGGCAGTGGCAACTGGACGGCAGGGTCGATGCCTCGGCCGATGTTCCCGTCTACGACATCGACGGGTTCGAGAACTCCGCGGCGGACGTGGCCCGGCTGCACCGCGCGGGGAAGAAGGTCATCTGTTACGTCAACGTGGGTGCGTGGGAGGACTTCCGGCCGGACCGGGACGCCTTCCCCCACTCGGTGCTGGGCGAGCCCAACGGGTGGGCGGGCGAACGGTGGCTGGACATCCGGCGGCTGACCGTCCTGCGACCGATCATGGAACGCCGCTTCGACATGTGCCGCGCCAAGGGCTTCGACGCGGTGGAACCCGATCTGGTGGAGGGCTACGGCAACGACACCGGGTTCCCGCTCACGGCACGCGACCAGCTCAGGTACAACCGCATGATCGCGGCCATCGCCCACGAGCGTGGGCTGTCGGTGGGGCTGAAGAACGACCTGCCGCAGATCCCCCAGCTCGTGGACCATTTCGACTTCGCGGTCAACGAGGAATGCGCCCAGTACGACGAGTGCGGCAAGCTCTCCCCGTTCATCGCGGCGGGCAAGGCGGTGTTCCACGTGGAGTACACCGAGCCCCGGAGCGGTTTCTGCGCCGAGTCCCGCCGGCTGAAGCTGTCGTCGATGCTGAAGGAACCGGAACTCGGGGCGTGGCGCCGCCCTTGCTGAGGGTGCTCCGGACGCACCTGGACGGCTCCCTCCCCTGTACGAGGGGAGGGAGCCGTCCAGGTGCGTCCGGAGTGTCCGCCTTCAACGGGTCAGGCGTGGCGGTGTGTGCGCCGGTTGCCGGTGACGACGCGGTAGAGGGCGAGCAGGATCAGGGAGCCGATGATCGCGGCGATCCAGGTGGAGAGTTCGAAGAACCCGTCGACGGAGTCGACGCCGAAGATGACCTTGCCCAGCCAGCCACCGAGCAGACCGCCGGCGATGCCGATGAGCATGGTGATGATGATGCCGCCGGGGTCCTTGCCCGGCATCAGCGCCTTGGCGATCGCGCCGGCGAGCAGCCCGATGATGATCCAAGCAATGATGCCCATGGTCCGTCTCCGCTTCGTCGTATAAGGATTCTGTTAAGTCATCGGGTGCGCCGATCCGGCCCGGCCAAACGTCTCGGCCTGATATCGGCTCAGGCACGGTGGAGGGCGGCGGCCTCACGCCGGGCTCCGGCGACAGCCGTGCAGTCCCTTTGCGGGGTGTCCTTTCGTACCCTGACTGCATGCGGATGCGCCCCACCTTGAACTGGACCCCTGCCGAGGACCTGCCGCCCGCCACCTCGGACCCGGGGCCGGTCGCCGATGCGCTGAGAGCCGGCGGAGTGCTGGTGCTCAGCGGGGCGGGCATCTCGACGGAGTCCGGCATCCCCGACTACCGGGGTGAGGGCGGGAGTCTCAGCCGGCACACTCCGATGACCTACCAGGACTTCACCGCGAGCGCCCTGGCCCGGCGCCGGTACTGGGCGCGCAGCCACCTCGGCCGGCGCACCTTCGTCCGGGCCCGTCCCAACACCGGGCACCTGGCCGTCGCGGCCTTCGGCCGGCACGGCCTGCTCTCGGGCGTCATCACCCAGAACGTGGACGGCCTGCACCAGGCCGCCGGCAGCGACGACGTCGTGGAACTCCACGGCACCCTGTCCCGGGTCGTCTGCCTGTCCTGCGGCGCCTTCAGCTCGCGCCGCGAACTCGCCCGGCGGCTGGAGGAGGCCAACCCGGGGTTCGAGCCCGTGGCCGCCGGAATCAACCCGGACGGCGACGCCGACCTCACGGACGCCCAGGTCGCGGACTTCCGCGTGGTTGCCTGCTCGCTCTGCGGCGGCACCCTCAAACCGGACGTCGTGTTCTTCGGCGAACCGGTTCCGCCGCGGCGTGTCGAACACTGCCGCGAGCTCGTCCGTGGGGCGGCCTCACTGCTGGTCCTGGGCTCCTCGTTGACGGTGATGTCCGGCCTCCGCTTCGTCCGCCAGGCGGCCCAGGCCGGGAAGCCGGTGCTGATCGTCAACCGGGATCAGACCCGGGGCGATCGGCATGCCCGCACGAGGGTGTCGCTCCCGCTGGGCACAGCCCTCGGCGCCGTCGCGCACCGGCTGGGCATTCCCGTCACGCGAGTCGCCGACGGAGAGCCGCGACCAGCCTGACCGGCGCCACCCGCAGCACCATCGGTCGCTCCGGGCTGCCGGCGAGCGGCTTGGCGTAGTAGGGGCGGCCGAGCCGGGCGGCGCGATACCAGCGCGTGCCGGACAGTCCCTTCGGGGTCGGGACGGGAACGGGGCTCCTCGGGTCGTCCGTGCGCAGGGTCAGTGTCCAGCGCCCGGGCCGCAGGTCCCTGACCGGCATGCGGGCAGTGAAGGTGCGGCTGCCGTGGGGTGCGTAGAGCAGGGGCACCTCTCGGACCGAGCCCGCGTCCTCTTCGGCGCGCAGGGCCACGGGGTGGGGGTGGTGTGCGGCTTCGCCGGTCAGACGTCCGCCGACGAGGAGCGTGGCGGGGGCGAAGGTGTCCCAGGCGATTCCGGTCACGACGCAGGCCGGCTGGGCCTCGGTCTGCCGGACGTCGAGGGAGAAGGTGCCCTGGGGCGAGAAGAAGGGGCGTGCCGTGGTGGGCCCGCGCCGGGAGCCGGTGGTCACCTCTCGCTCCGGCGGAGCGGTTCGTCGGCCGTCCGCGTCCGTCCGGGTCTGCCGGAGCCTGACGGTCCGGCTGACGTCCTGGGCGCGGACATCCAGGTAGAGGTCCCACCGGCCGCCGCTGAGCGGGGCGCCCGCGTCCACGGTGCTCAGGTCGACGTCGACGGTGAATCCGGCCGCCGCGTCGTCACCCTGGCGGGGAGCGGTGCCGACGGTCGCGGGCACACGGATGTCCGGGTGGCGGAATCCGCTCGGGCGCAGGATCAGTTGGGTGGTGGGCTGGAGGGGGCCCAGGGTGTCGATACGGGCGTGGCCGCGGAGTCGGAGGACAGGGCCGTCGCCCGTCCAGGCCGCGGTGGCCAGTTCGTGGTGGACCCGGAGGCGGTCCGTGGTGTCGAAGCAGACGTCCGGGACCGCCTTCGCGGGATCGCGGAAGAAGGGGTGGGCCCAGTAGACGCGGCCCTTGTCGACGACGTGGCCGCGCTCCGCGTCCGCCGTGGCGTGCCGAGCCACGGTCATGAGGTCCTCGAAGCGGTCCGCGCGCAGGAGGTGGACGATCAGCCGGTCCGGCGGGGCGATCATCTGGAAGACGCCGTCGGTCACGTAGGTCAGGGCCCAGTGGCGGAACTGCGGATAGAAGTGCTCCCGTGCCTGCTGTTCGCTCTCCCGGGGCAGCAGGGCGCGCAACGGCCCGCACAGCTCCCACTCCACGTGGCGGCGCATGATCCGGTCCTGGCGCGGGCCGGGGTCCAGGTAGCGGGCGACCGTCTCGAAGCACAGGCGGGTGCCGTCCATGCGGTGGACGAGGTCGGCGGCGGTGAGGGTGAGGTTGTTGCCGTTCTGGCGGTTGCGGGAGTAATAGCAGTCGTAGTCGGCCACCACGGAGATGCCGTCGGCGTTGAGATAGGCGGCGGCGGTGAACGGCTTGTCCTCGCAGTTGCGGTACGGCGGGAACCTCAGCTCCAGCCGTTCGATCAGCGAGCGGCGGAACAGCTTCCAGCAGCCCAGGGTGCGGTAGGCGTGGGAGGAGAAGATGTCCGTCCGGGGCTGGTTGTGCGAGAAGACGGCTGTCGGCACGGCACGTCCGCCGACCGACACCATCTTGCCGAGGACCACGTCGGTACGGTTCTCGTCCGCCATGGCGACCATGCGGCGCAGGGCGTCCGGGCCGAGGTAGTCGTCGGAGTCGAGGAAGAAGACATAGTCACCGCCGGCCAGGTCCAGGCCGGTGTTGCGGGGGACTCCGGCTCCTCCGCTGTTGGGCCGGTGGACGACGCGGAGGCTGGAGCAGGTCCGTGCGAGGCGGTCCAGTTCGCTTCCGGTGCCGTCGGTGGAGCCGTCGTCGACCGCGATGATCTCGATCTCGTCCGGTCCGAGCGTCTGCTCCATGACGGAGGTGACGCACTTCGTCAGTTCCGGCATCGCGTTGTACGCGGGGATGATCACGCTCACGCGGGGAGGGTTCCTACGGGACATGATGGGCTCCCGGGCCGTGGAGAAGTGCGGGGGTGGGGGAGGCAGTCCGGATGCGGCCGAGCGGCTCCATGGAGCTTCCGGCGCGGCCGCTGCCGCCGCCCCGCGTGAGGCGTCGTCCTACGCCGTCGGAGTGGGCGAACCACCCGTTCGGGTGCGTGTCGGCTCCCCTCGCGACGTCCTCTCCTGATGTGCCTGTCGCAGAGCGTCCTCGGCGGCGGCGCCCCGCGACCAGGCCGCCGTGTACTGCGCGGCGTCCAGGGACGACCGCACCCGTCTCTCGGCGGTGAGGTGGGCTTCATGGAACGGGCGCAGGCCGATCAGCGCCACCCCCGTGTCCTGGCGCATACGGTGAGCGGCGCCCAGGAGCCAGGCGGCCCGGGTGCAGTCACCGGTGGCCGCCACCGCCCAGGCCAGGGTCTCCAGGCCCCACACCGGTCCCCAGCGGTCCCCGATCGCCTGTTGTCGCGCCAGGGCCTGCCGCAGCGGAGCCAGGGCTCTGCCGGCTTCGCCGTGTCGCAACTCCACGAGGCCGGTGCACCACTGGGCCCAGGTGCGGGCCCATTCGGCTCCGCTCGCCTCGGCCTCGGCGGCGTAGACGTCGCGAGCCGCCGAGGCCGAGGTGCGGGTACCGAAGAACGCCTCTGCCATCGCCCACAGCATCGTCGCCATGTGCGCGTCGCCGGCCTGCCCGGACGCGCGGAACCGCTCGCGTGCCTCGGCCAGCAGCGAACTGCTGGCCGGGTCACCTCTGACGAGCATGGCGTGCGCCCCCTCGATGTACGTCACCGACGCCGCCGACGGGCCGTCCGGCAGCTCCCGGGCCACGGCACGGCATTCGGCCAGGAATGTCCCGGCCGCGGGGTTGTCCCCCTGGCAGAGCGCGATCCACGCCTTCATCGCCAGCGCGCCGGCGATCAGTGCCGGTGTGCCCGAGGCGGCCCCGGCCGGTGCGTCCCGCACCCCCGGTTCGGTGGCGAGGAGCCGTTCGAGCCAGTGCCGGCCCTCCCCCAGCGTGCTGCTGAAGAACCAGCACCGCGTGCGGGCCAGGTTGACGGCGATCTCCACACCGGCCACCGCGAGGTCGTCCCTGCTCGCGCAGTGGTCGAGGGCGGTACGGAGGTTGGGCAGTTCGGTGCGCAGCCGGATCAGCCAGTCCACTTCGCGCGGCCCGCACCATGTCTGACCGGCCCGTACGGCGGTCAGCCGGTAGAACTCGCTGTGCCGCACCCGCAGCCGAGCCGTGCCGGCTTCCTCCCGGAGCCGTTGCTGCCCGTACTGGCGGATGGTCTCCAGCAGGCCGTATCTGGCCCGGTCGCCGGAACTGTTGACCGTGACGATCGACTTGTCGACGAGCCCGGCCAGCAGGTCGAGCACGTCCTCCCGGGCCACGCCCTCGCCTGCGCAGACCGCTTCGGCCGCCTCCAGGTCGAAGCCGCCGGAGAACACGGACAGCCGGTTCCAGAGCCGCCGTTCGCCTTCGGTGCACAGGTCGTAGCTCCAGTCGACGACGCCGCGCAGGGTGTGGTGGTAGCGGGCCGAGGTGCGGGGTTGCGGCATGGACAGCAGCCGGAACCGGTCGTCGAGGCGCTCCACGATCTGCTCGGCCGTCATCGCTCTCAGGCGTACCGCCGCGAGTTCGATGGCCAGCGGAATGCCGTCGAGCCGCAGGCACAGCTGGGCGACCGCCTCGCGATTGCGGGCGGTGAGCCGGAACGCGGGGGCGGATCCGGCGGCCCGGTCCAGCAGGAGCCGCACGGCTTCCGAGTGCAGCAGCGGGTCATCGGCGGCGGCGGTGCGGTCACGGTGTCCGTGCGCGGTGGGCAGGGTGAGCGACGGCACCGTCAGTACGTGCTCACCGGGTGTCCCCAGGCGCTGGCGGCTCGTGGCCAGGACGCGCAGTCCTGGTGCCGCGCGTGCCAGCCTCAGGACGAGCGCGGCGACGTGCTCCACCACGTGCTCGCAGTTGTCCAGGACCAGCAGCAGGCGGCGGTCCCGCAGGTGGCTGACGATGGCGTCCGCTACGGGGCGCGCGGACTGGTCGCGCAGGCCGAGCGCCTCCGACACGGCCCGGTCGAGGAGGTCCGCGTCGCTCAGGGGAGCGAGGTCGGCGAGCCGGACCCCGTCGGCGAAGGACGGCGCGGCCTCGGCGGCGACCCGCAGGGCGAGCCGGGTCTTGCCGACACCGCCGACCCCGGTGAGGGTGACGAGCCGGGCTTCCCCCAACAGGCGCCGCACCTCGGCCAGTTGTGGTCCACGGCCGACGAACGTCGTCATCTCCACCGGCAGATCACCGTCCCGTTGCGGCGGGGTCGCGCCCACGTCCCGTACGTCGTCCAGGACCGGGGCGGACGCCAGCAGCCGGTGGTGGATCTGCCGGAGCCCGGCCCCCGGTGGGACGCCCAGCTCGTCGGCGAGCAACGCCGTGACCTCGCGGTAGCTCTCCAGTGCCTCACCCTGCCGCCCACAGCGGAACAGGGCCAGCATCCGCTGAGCCCAGAAGTGCTCGCGCAGCGGGTACTCCTCGATGAGGCCCCGCAGTTCGGGCAGGACATCGGCCGCCCTGCCGAGGGCCAGGTCCGCGTCGATCCTCGATTCCAGTGCGTCCAGGCGCCGTTCGTTCAGCGCCGCCACCACGCCCTGGAGGAGGTGCGTGGGCAGGTCGGACAGCGGATCCCCTCGCCACAGACTCAGGGCTTCGCGCAGCAGCGGCGCCGCGCGCGCTGCGGCACCTTCTTCGAGAGCCGTACGGCCCTGGCGGACCAGGGCGGTGAAACGGTGCAGGTCCAGAGCGCCCGGCTCGGTTTCGATCAGGTAGCCGTGAGGGCGGGTGCGTACGGGCGCTCCCCCCGCCGGGCAACCGAGGGCGCGCCGCAGGCGCAGGACGTAGTTCTGGAGCGTGTTGCGGGCGCGGCCGGGCGGCTCCTCCCCCCACAGCCGGGTCACCAGCGTCTCCACGGTGACCACCTGGTTGGCGTCGGCGAGCAGGACCGCCAGCAGCAACCGGACCTTCGCCGCGTCGATGCGCACCGGTCGTCCGTCGCGCAGGACTTCGAGTGGCCCCAGGACCCTGAACTCGTACCGCGTGCTCACCGCTCCCCCGTCACTCGCCTGCGGACGGCCACCGCGATACACCAGGTGACCGACCGCGTACGTATTGTAGCCACGGAGTGACCGGGAGGTGACCGGCGTGAGGACCGCGGCGGAGACCGTGGGCGCGGCGTTCACGGCACACGGTCCTGGAGTCAGCACATGGCTTTGAGCAACCCCCGCCACCCGGACTCCCTTTCCAGGGGGACGACATCAGCGGAGGATCCCACCCCGGTGACCCTGGGCGAGCAGGTGCGGGGGCAGTTGCGCCGCATGTGCGGTGCGGCGGGGTTCACCGGCGACGGTTCCGGCCTCCCCTTGTCCGACCTGCTCGACCTGCTCGGTCCCGCGGCCGGCCGTCCCCTCGGGGCCGGGCCGCCCTCCCCTTCGTTCGTCTGCGACGACCATTCCCCGGTGGAGTTCTCACTGGCCTTCACGGCCGGGAGTCCGACGACCCTGCGTCTCCTGGTCGAGCCCGGTTGCACCGCGGACACACTGGAGGAGAACGCCCGACTGGGGCGGCAGGCCGTCGAGGCCCTGGCCGCACGAAGGGACTTCTCGACCGAACCGCTGCGCAGGGTGGAGGACGTGTTCTTCCCCCCGGTGATGCGGGGCTCGTTCGCGCTGTGGTGCGCGATGGACCTGCGCCATGACCTGACCACGGGCGTCAAGGTGTACGTCGATCCGCAGGCCCACGGGCGGGAAGAGTCCTTACAGGTCACGGAGGAGGCGCTCGGCCGGTTCGGATTCGGCCGGGCCTGGCCCGCACTCCGGCGCAGCGTCCTGCGACGCGGCCCGGACAGGGACGAGATCCGGTTCCTCGCGCTCGACCTGGGCAGCTGGCGCACACCGCGGGTCAAGGTCTACGTCGCTCACCACGACAGCACCGCCACGCTCATGCGCACCGTGTCGCGGCTGGTGCCCGGAGCGCAGGCGGAGCAGGCGGTCGAGTTCTGCCGTGCGGTGGCGGGCGGCACCGGGCGCTTCGCTCACCGGCCCCTGGTGTCCTGTCTTGCCTACACGGGGCGGGACGCCGTGCACCCGAGCGGCTGCACCGTACACGTACCGGTGCGCGACCACGTGCCGCACGACGGGATCGCCCTGGCCCGCGCCCATGGCGTTCTGCGGCACCACGGAATGGACTCCGGCGTCATCGATGCCGCGTGGGGCGCCATGACGTCCCGTCAGCCGCGGGACGGGGTGGGTCTGATCGCCTATCTGTCGCTCGTGCAGAGCACCTGGCAACCGCCGCGCGTGAACGTCTACTTCTCGCCGGAGGCCTACGCGGTCCGCCCTCCGCGCGCCGCAGACCCCACAGAGGAAGGATGAGGCAGTGGAGCCTTACAGGATCAAGGTCGTCGAACCGATCCCGGTCACGACGCGCGCCCAGCGGGAGCAGGCCCTGCGGCGGGTGCACTACAACCTGTTCGGACTGCGCGCCGACGAGGTCACGATCGACCTCCTCACCGACTCGGGCACGGGCGCCCTGTCGGCGGCCCAGTGGTCCGCGGCCATGGCCGGTGACGAGTCGTACGCCGGATCGAGGTCGTTCTACCAATTCCAGGAGGTGGTGCACGGCCTGACTTCCTATCCGTACGTCCTGCCCGTGCACCAGGGCCGGGCAGCGGAACGCATCCTCTTCTCCGCGCTGCTCCCGCCGGGAAGCATCACGCTCAGCAACACGCACTTCGACACCACGCGCGCCAACGTGGAACTGGCCGGCTGCCGGGCGGTGGATCTGCCCTGCCCGCAAGCAGGTGACCTGGACAGCGACGAGCCGTTCAAGGGCAACATCGATCTGCACCGGCTGGCGGAGGCCCTGCGGGGTCCGGACGCTTCCAGGATCGCCCTGGTCGTCATGACGCTGACCAACAACGGCGAGGCGGGCCAGCCGGTCTCCATGGACAACCTCGCCCGAACCGCCTCCCTGTGCCGGGAACACTCGGTTCCGCTCTTCCTCGACGCCGCCCGCTTCGCCGAGAACGCCTGGCTGGTCACCCAGCACGAGGCCGCCTGGCGCGACATGAGCCCGCGTCAGGTCGCCGAGCAGGCGTTCCGACTGGCCGACGGCTGCCTGATGAGCGCCAAGAAGGACGGCATCGTCCACATCGGCGGCTTCCTCGGCCTGCGGGACCGCGCCCTGGCCGAGCGGTGCGAACTGCTGCTCATCGCCACAGAGGGCTTCCCCACGTACGGCGGCCTGGCCGGCCGGGACCTGGACATGATCGCCCTCGGGCTGACCGAGGTCACCGAGCCCTGCTACCTCCAGGCCCGCGCCGACGCCGCCCGGCACCTCGCCCGGCTCACCCGCGAGGCGGGCATCGCCATCGTCGAACCACCGGGTCTGCACGCCCTCTACCTCAACGCCGGCCGCCTGCTTCCGCACATCCCCGCACACCGCTTCCCCGGCCACGCGCTCGCCTGTCAGCTCTACCTCGAAGGCGGCATCCGCTCGGTGGAGCTGGGCTCCCTCTACCTCGGCAGCGAGGACGAGAACGGCGCCCCCGTCACCGCAGCGCCCTACGAGCTGGTCCGGCTCGCACTCCCCCGCCGTACGTACGGCCTGAGCCACCTGAACCGTGTCGGCGAGGTCCTGACCGCCACGGTCAAGGGCAAGGAACGGATCCCGGGCTACCGCCTGGTCGAACAGCCCCCGCTGCTCCGCCACTTCCGCAGCAAGCTGGAACCGGTTCAGGGGTGAGCCGTGTCACATCGACCAAAGCGCGCCTAAGTTGTCTACATCACAGCGGAAATGTCCCTTTGGCCGCCATGCTCGAAACGGACACCGGCCCCGAAAGGGCGTTCACCGGCATCCTCTTGGGCGCTAAGTTCCAAAGTGACCCATGACACAGCACTCGTGACATTCCCCCTGTCCCCCTCTGGAAGGTGCCCCATCATGGCCGCTTACCTCTGCCCGCCTGCCGTGATCCACGGCGAGCACGCCGTGAAGACCAGTGAGATCGTGGCGGAGGTGAGGGACCGCCACCCCCACGCGACGTGGGAGCCGCGGATCGACGGCATCGCGGCGAGCACCGGCATCCAGACCCGTGGCTGGATGCTGCCGCTGGAGACCGCCGTCGCGCCCGGCGAGGGCAGCGGCCTGCGGGCTGTCGGCCGGGAACCCACCCAACAGGCCCTGATGCACGAGGGGTTCTCCCAGCAGGACGTGGACCGCGTGATCGCCGCCCTCGAATCCATACCCGCACCGCAGACCGTCCAGGAGCGCACCGCACCGGCCTGGGAGGCCGTGCAGTCCTACGGGGAGCGGGCGGCGCGCGGAGCCCTGCAGACAGCGGGGCTGGACGCGTCGGACGTCGACTGCCTGATCACCAGTCACTCCACCACTCCGGCGCTGCCGGGTCTGGACATGACCCTGGCCAACCGGCTGCGGCTGCGCAGCGACGTGATGCTGCTGCCGGCCACGCAGTGGGCCTGCATCGCGGGCACCCGCTCACTGTCCCTGGCAGCGGACCTCGTGGCCGCCGACCCCGACCGGGTGGTCCTGGTCGTCATATCGGAGGCGCTGAGCACCACTTACCAGCCCGCGGACGAAACCCTGGAGTCCCTGATCGTCCGGCTGCTGTTCGCCGACACCGCCGTGGCCGCGGTGGTCACGGGCCGTCCGAGGCCCGAGGCGGTGCTGCGGCTGGACGCCGCCTGGCATCACACCCTGCCCGGCACCCAGGACCTGCACCGCCTGGAGACGCGGGCGGACGGCACCCACTTCGTGATGGACCGGCGCGGTCCGCGCGCCGTGCAGGAGACGGTCACCGCGATGTGGGAGTGGCTGCACGCCCGCTACCGGGACGACCCCGACGCCTGGCATCCCGATGTGCTGCTCGCGCACCCCGGCGGCACCCGGGTGCTGGAGTACATGGAGCAGACGATGCCCGACACGTGGCCGCCGGGGCTCCTCGACTACAGCCGGGACAGCTACACCAGCGGCAACCGCGGAGGCGCCGCCGTCTTCGACATCCTGCGGCGGGCGCACGACGCGGGGTTGCAGAAGCCCGGAAACCGAGCCGTTCTGTACGCGGCGGCACCGGGGCTCACCGCGACGGCCCTCGAGGGGCAGTGGCTGTAGAGCGCCGAAGGGCCGGTGCGTGCCGCGTCACCTGGCCACTTCCGCCCAGACGACCTTGCCCGTGTCGGTCCACCGCACCCCCCACCGGGTGGTGAGCCGGTGCACGATGCCCAGGCCCCGGCCCCCGTCGTCGAGCAGATCGGCACGCCGCAGCCGTGGCCTGCCGTTGCCGCTGTCTCCCACCTCGCACAGCAGGCCGTGTCCGGCCCTGATCAGCCGCACCGTGATGGGGCCGGTGGCATAACGCACCGCGTTCGTGACCAGCTCGCTGACCAGCAGCGTCGCATTGTGCCGGGTGTCGTCCCTGGTCCGCCACTGCCTCAGCAGCGCGGACACCTGCTCGCGGGCCCGGGCCGGGGCGTCGTCGCGGGCGGCCAGCCGCCAGGTCGCCGTGTCCCCCTTGCGGTAGCCGATCATGCGCGCGAGCAGCAGCGTCACGTCGTCCCGCTGAGGCGCGGGCGCCAGTGTGGAGACGACGTGCCGGGCGGCGCGCTCCAGGGTGTCCCAGGGATGCACCGCGGCCACCGCGTCCGCGAGCCTGTCCAAGCCCTCGTCGATCGACAGGGCCGGGTCCTCCACCAGGCCGTCGGTGTAGAGCGCGAGCACGGAGCCGGGCGGCACACCGACGGTGTACACGTCGAACGGCTCCCGCAGCGCGAACTCGGCTCCCAGGCCGGGGTGAGGGCGGATCGCCAGGGGGCCCGCCCGCCCGTCCGGTGAGACCAGGATCGGGGGGAGGTGACCGGCGCTGGACAGCGTCACCTGGTGGCCGACCGGGTCGTAGAGGGCGATGCAGCAGGTCGAACCGAGGGCGCTGTAGCCGGCCGCCAGCCCGGACTCGGCGTCGTCCAGTACCGTCACCGTCTCGTCCAGGTGCTCCAGCACCTGGTCGGGCGCGAGCCCCGCGGAGAGCAGCGCGCGGGCCTCCATGCTCAGCTGGCCCATGGTCGCGGCGGCTCCCAGGCCGTGCCCCACGACGTCACCCACCACCAGCGCGGTACGCCCGTCGGGCAGCGGGAAGCTGTTCACCCAGTCGCCGCCGACGCCCGCACTGTCGGGGGTGGCGGGCTGGTAGACGCTGGCGATCTCGATGGTGTCGCCACCGGCCCGGGGCAGGAGCCGGCGCTGCAAGGCCAGCACCTGCGTGTGCTCACGCTGGTGCCGGCGGGCGAGGTCGACGTGGTGGGCGGTCCTCGCCACCAGTTCCTGCAGGTCGAACAGCTCGCTGTCGCGGAAGGGACAGTCCGCCCGCCGCCATACCTCCGCCACGCCCAGCACGACGGGCGGCGTACTGTCGAGCACGAGTGGTATGCACACCACACCTGCCGAGAGGTCCGCGGGCACCAGGGCACGCGCCACGCGGGGGCTGCCGAAGACCCGCTCGACCGCCTCACTGTCGGGGATGACGATGGTCTGCGGGGCGTCGTCGCGCAGCACCGCCTGGGCGAGCAGGCGGCTCGCGTCGCCGGGGAGATCGTCGCCCGGGGTCGTGTAGCCCTCGGGCCACACCCGGTCCGGTACCAGGGCCGCCCGCCGCAGCCGGATGCGCCCGTGCGCCCTGCTGGAGACTCCCTCCCCCGTCCACACGGCGAAGTCGAGGTCCACGGCGGCCACGTCTCCCCACGCCAGTAGGGACTCCGCCAGCGACTGTGCGGTCTCGCCGATGTCCAGCGAAGTGCCGATCGCGGTCTCGGCGGCGTAGAGGTGCAGTCTCCTGGCCATGGCGATGAGGGAGACCGTCAGGCCGCCCTCCGGCGCCGCGGAAGGCAGGATGCTCATCGAGACCACCAGCTCGGACCCGTCGCCGCGCCGCAGGCGCTGGATGCGGGCGACATGCGCCTCACCGCTCTCCATGACCTGCCGCAACCGCCGTGTCACGGTCGGTACGTCCCCGCGGGGCAGGAGATCAACGAACGGCCGCCCCGCCGCCACCTCCAAACCCGCGAACACGGGGGCTTCCAGATTGCAGCGGGTGATGACCAGGTGCTGGTCCAGGTTGACCGCGCCGAGGATCTGCTCCTGACCGCCGGCCGCCGGGGGGTCGGGCACCTGCCGGCGCGCGGCGCGGTCACCCCGCGGTTCGGCCGCTGCCGCTCCGCCCTGCGGGATGTAACGCCCGAGGGCGCGGCTGACCAGGTCGAACGCCGAGGAGGACGAGGGCGAGGGTGTGGAGTCCATGCGGCTCTCTCAGCAATCCCCGGCGCGGTGCCGGGGCCGTGTCCGGACCCGTGCGGTCGGGGCCCCGAGCTCCCTGACCACACACCTCATTGAATAACACCGCGGGCGGCTTCGCACAGACCGGCGAAGCGCGGGAACTCCGGCCGCCCGGGGTGGACGCCGCCGTCAGGGCCCGGCGAGGGGGCGTGCCTGGGCGATGAGCAGCGCGACGTCGTCGTGGACGGCGGGACCGCGCAGTCGCCGGAGCAGCAGGTCGCAGGTCTCCTCCGCGGACCGGCGGGAGGGGGACAGCAGGCGCAGGAGGTCGCCCAGGCGCTGGTCGATGGGATCGTCGCGGGTCTCCACCAGGCCGTCGGTGTACAGGACGAGCTGATCGCCGGGATTCATGGTGAGGGCAGCGGTCTCGAAAGGACCGCTGCCGACTCCCAGCGGCGTGCCGGTGGGCAGGTCGAGCAGTTCGGGCGGTCTGCCGGCGCGCACCAGGACCGGGGGCAGGTGGCCGGCACAGGCGACGTGCAGGCGGGAGTGGTGCGGGTCGTAGACCGCGTACACACACGTGGCGATGTAGGGGTCCAGGCCCTGGGTGATCTTGTCGAGGTGGGTGAGGATCCGGCTCGGGGCGAGGTCGAGGTCGGCGAGGGTGGAGGTGGCGGTGCGCAGCCGGCCCATGGCGGTGGCGGCCGGGATGCCGCTGCCCATGACGTCGCCCACCGATAGGGCGGTCCGGTCGCCGCTGAGGGGCAGGACGTCGTACCAGTCGCCGCCGACTTCGCTGAAGGCCTGGGCGGGCCGGTACCGGGCAGCGATCTCCAGGCCGGGGCGGCGGGGCGAGGGCTGGGGCAGCAGGCTGCGCTGGAGGGTTTCGGCGGCGCTGCGGATGTGCTGGTGCAGGATGGCGTTGTCGATGCTGAGCGCGGCGGAGGAGGCCAGTTCACAGGCGAGGGTGAGATCGTCCTCGTCGAACGGCTGCGGGTTGCGCGCGCGGGCCAGGCCCATCACGCCGATGATCTCTCCGCGCGCGATGAGCGGGACGGCCATGTCGGTGTGGACGCCGGCTTCGGCGAGCAGGCCGGCGGCAGCGTCGTCGGCCGCGATGCGGCTGAGATCGCCGCTGTCGAGGTGGGTGATCAGCAGGGGCTTGCGGGTGCGCAGGCAATGGGCCGCCGGGTGGTCCGCGTGGTACGTGATGAGGTGGCCGGGCCCGATGATCGCCTCGGAGGCTCCCGTGGGGTAGGCGGTCTTCACCGCGAGGGCGCGGAACAGTGCCGGGCCCTCTCCGCGGTCCGGGCGGCCCGTCCGCAGGACGGAGTCCAGGATGTCCACCGCGATCATGTCGGCCAGGTCCGGCACCAGGACGTCCGCGAGTTCCTGGGCGGTCCGCTCCAGCTCCAGGGTGGTCCCGATGCGGGCCGAGCCGTCGGCCATCAGGCGCAGACGCTGCTGGGCGCGCTCGGCCTGCCTGGCTGCTTCGTACCGGTCGGTGACGTCCACCACCACGTTGGCGATTCCGAGCACGTGTCCGCCGTGGTCCTCCAGCCGGTAGAGCGAGACGGCCCAGGCGTGGTCGTTGTCCGGGTCGGCGCGGGTACGGCCCACCACCTGCTCGTCCACCATGGGGCGGCCGGTCTCCAGGACCTCCAGCATCTGGTTCTCCGCGGTGGTGAAGGGCGCGCCGGGCAGGATCTCCCGGAAGTGGCGGCCCACGTGGTCGGCTTCGGGGACGCCGTGCATCGAGGCGAGGGCCCCGTTGACGGCCACGTAGCGCAGTCGGGTGTCCAGGACGGACAGGCCGATCGGCGCCTGGGTGACCAGCTGGCTGGACAGGGCCACCTTGCGCTCCACCTGCCGCACCGTGGCCCTGTCGGTGGCCAGTCCCAGAGCGTAGTGATCGCCGAGGTTGTCCGTCAGCCGCATGTTGCGGAACTCGATGATCCGGGTACTGCCGTCCTTCATCCGGATGGGGAAGGGCCCCGCCCAGGGCCGGCCGGTCGCCATCACCTCGGCGAACAGTCCCATCCCCGCCGCGCGGTCTTCGGGGTGGAGAAGCAGGGTGGCCGCGTACTGCCCGACCGCTTCGTCGCCGGTGTAACCGAACAGTTCCTCGGCCTGGGGACTCCACATGTCGATCCGGCCGTCGGCCTCCACGAGCACCGCGGCGACGCCCAGCAGGTCCAGCAGCCCGCTCGGGTCCGATGCCGCCTTCTCCGGATCAGCCGCTCGCTCCGGAGGCTGCTTCGCTCGGCTCATCACATTCGCCCCTTAGGCTTGTCGACCTCACCGGCGCACCCGCCTGCATCAGCAGACGTCCACGGCGGCCTCCTTGCAGGTCAGCAACCCGTTCACGATGCGCTACGCGACCTGCGAACGGCCAGGGGACGCGCCGGGCGGGCGCCGTGCGCAGGCGAACCTCACGGCCCCGGGGCGACCAGTACGAAGATCACGCGTGCCCGGTTGGCTGGGTCTTTCCTTACTCTTCCACCCTTCCACACCTGCCGGCTCCGGCCGAGGAGATCAGCCTCCGGTCGGCCCGCCGCGCGGGGCCGGAAGCTCCCGCCCCAGGCGTGCGAGCGGGGAGAGGACCATCGCCACCGGGGACAGCATCATGCCCGCGGCCGCCACGAGCAGGCCGGTGCGCAGCCCCCACTCCCCCGCGAGGAATCCGCCGCACAGGGAGCCGAGCGGGGTCAGCCCCATGCCGGCGAACGTGATCGTGGCGGCCGCGCGGCCCTGCATCCCGGCCGGCGTGACGGCCTGGCGGACGGCCATGATCGTGACGTTCACCAACTGGCCGCCGAACCCGGACACGAAGCCGACCACGAGCAGCGCGGGAACCGTCGTCGCGGAAGAGCCGTGCAGAGCGGGCACCCACAGGAACACGCCGTCGCCGAGCGCGGCCGCGCATACGAGCACCGGGCCGTGACCGAACCGTCCCGGCAACCGGGCCGCCAGCACCGCCCCCAGCAGCGCGCCCGGCCCCGCCGCCGCGAGCGCAAGCCCCACGACGGTGCCCGACAGGTGCAGTTCCCGCGGCAGGAACAGCAGGTAGACCGTCATCATGGCCGCGAAGGAGAACTGGAACGCGGCCGAGGCCAGGCACACGGCACGGAGCACGGGGTCGCGGGCGACGAAGCGCAGGCCCTCATGGATCCGGTGCCGGACCCGCGGCGGATGGTCCGGGGGCTTCGGGACCGCCTCGGCCCGGCGGATCCGCCGGATCGACAGGAACGACAGCGCGAAGAACAACGCGCCGGAGGCGACGGCGATCGGCGCCGACAGCAGGGACACCAGCGCACCGCCGAGAGCGGGGCCGCCGATCTGCGCGGCGGACCGGCTGCCCTCCAGCGCGCTGTTGCCGCGCAGAAGGTGGTCGCGTGCCACCAGACGTACGAGCGACGCCTGGTACGCCACGTCGAAGAAGACGGACAGGGCCCCGACGGCGAAGGCGAGCACCAGCAGGCCGGGCATGCCGAGCCGGCCGAAGAGGCAGGCCAGGGCCACGGCGCCGAGGGCCAGGGCCCGGCCGGCGTCTGTGAGCACCATCGTCGTACGGGTGTGCCACCTGTCGACCCAGGCACCGGCGAGGAGCGCGAGCAACAGGATCGGCGCCTGCCCCACCGCGCGGAGCACACCCAGCTGGCCTGCGGTGGCGTCGAGTACCAGGACCGCCAGGAGCGGCAGGACCAGCAGACTTGCGTGTTCACCGAGTTGGGAGGCCGTCTGCCCCAGCCAGAGCCGGCGGAAGTCGGCGTCCCGCCACAGGCCGGATGGAGCAGGCCGGGAGGAAGCGGAGGAAGCGGAGGAAGCGGGCGGCACGGGGATCCCTTGTGGAGGCGGCAACGACACCCGCCACCGGGCGCCGGACGGCGCGTCGGCGGTGCGGGCAGGAGAAGGCTCGCTGTGCCACACGGTCGAGGGCGGCACGCGATGACCGGCCGGTCACGGCCGACGACGTCAACGCGCGCTCGGGAAACCGACCATGCCTCAGCTCCTCGTGGGTCGCTCTGCTGCGCGCCGACCCTAGCGTCGGCGGCCCCCGCACCGCACGCGGTTTACACCTGGGCCCGTGACGTGTGGCGCAGGATCTCAGCGGCCAGTCGCTCGTCCAGGTACGACCTCCCTGGGTGCTACGGACACTCCTCGAAGTCGACGTGGAGCCAGGCGCACTTCGCGGCACGGGCTTCGCGAGCCGCGGTGGCGACCAGTGCGGCACCCGCGCCTTGCGCGCGGCGGTGACTCGTATGCGATGAGTCCTGCACCTCGGCGTGACGCTCCACCTGCCCCGCTCAGCACGGGAACGCCAAGCCGCGGTTCGCGATCCCCTCGCCTCGTCGGCAAGATGGGATCATGACCGATATCCGCACACCCCGTCTCCTCCTGCGCCGGTGGCTGGACAACGACCTCGTCCCCCTCTCCGAGATCCATGCCGACCCGGCAGTGATGCAGCGCATCGGCGACGGCTCACCGCGCTCCATGGAGCAGACCGCCCAGGACATCGAGACCTGGGAAGAGGAGTGGGACGAGGAAGGGTTCGGGATGTTCGCCGTCGAACTCCTCGGCTCCGGCGAGCTGGTGGGTGCCGTCGGTCTGTCCGTGCCGGACGCTCCGGCCGAGATCGCCGGCCAGGTGGCGATCAGCTGGCGGCTCGGGCGGGTGTTCTGGGGACAGGGATACACGTCCGAAGCGGCGCATGCCACCCTGGAGTTCGCTCTTCAGGACCGCGGCCTCGACCGGGTGGTGGCCGTGTGCCGCGCGGAGGACGGAGCCTCTGCGAACGTACTCGGCAAACTCGGCCTGGAGCCGGAAGGCACAGCTCAGCACCCGGTCCACGGCCATGACCTCACGGTGTACGGCATCGACCTCACGCAGTACGAGGGGTAGCTCCGGCGCGCGCTCAGCCGCCCGGCGGGCGCACGGCCGCGTCGAGGAGGGGGCCGAGTTCCCGGGCCACGGTCGTCAGGGCTCGGACGTCACGCTCGGCCCGGGCGAGCAGGATCGCCCCCTCCAGGCTGCTGATCATGAGCGTGGCGAGTGCCCCGGCCCGTTCTCCGGGGACGCCCATCTCGGCCAGGGCCTGGGCCACCGCGCCGGTCCACGTGGCGAACGCCGCCGATGCGGCCCTCCGCGTGGAGGGGACCGACTCCGCGCAGTCCACCATGGCGGCCGCCACCGGGCAACCGCCCGCGAAGCCCTCAGCCTCGTACTCGTCGGTCCACTGGCGCACCATCGACGCGAACAGCCCGCTCGGCGTCGGCTCGGGCAGCGCGGCCAGGAAACGGGCGACACGGCCTGCCGCGTAGCCGCCTGCCCAGCCCACTGCCTCATCGACCAACTCCGCCTTCCCGCCGGGAAAGTAGTGCTGGAGCGAACCGCGTGGCGCGGCGGCGTCGAGGGCGACGTCGCGCATGCCGGTGGAGACGACTCCGCCGCGTCGGATGAGCTGAGCCGCGCTGAAGATCATCCGCTCGCGCGGGCCCCGCTCGGCCTTCGCCATCGTCGACCTCCGTCGCCTCTTTCACGCGCTTTCCGGGCTCCACTCTATGACCACCGTCATAAGCACGACTACTATGACCGCTGTCATAGTCGAGGACGGCGGTGGCGGCTCGGCCTCGGCCCGAGCGGGAGGAGGCGATGCGTCATGTACGTCGGTTTCATCGGTCTGGGGGTCATGGGCCGGCCCATGGCACTGAACCTCGCCCGTGCCGGGACACGGCTCGTCGTCTGGAACCGCACCCCCGGGCGATGCGAACCGCTGCGGTCCGCCGGCGCCGAGGTGGCGGCGAGCAGCGCCGAGGTCTTCGGCCGGGCGACCACCGTTTTCCTCATGCTGGCCGACGAGCCGGCCGTGGACGCGGTGGTGGGCCGCGGTACGCCGGGCTTCGCCCAGCGCGTCACCGGCCGGACCGTCGTCCACATGGGCACGACCTCGGCCGCGTACTCCCGCTCCCTCCAGGAGGACATCCGGGCCGCGGGCGGACGTTACGTCGAGGCCCCGGTCTCCGGCAGCCGCGTCCCTGCCGAACGGGGCGAACTGGTGGGGATGCTGGCGGGCGACGACGACGCCGTGACGTCCGTGCGGCCGTTGCTCGGTCCGATGTGCCGGGAGACGTTCGTGTGCGGGCCCGTCCCGGGGGCGCTGCAACTGAAGTTCTCGGTCAACCTGTTTCTGATCACCGTGGTCACGGGCCTTGCCGAGGCATTCCACTTCGCCGAGCGGCACGGGCTCGACCAGCGTCTCTTCCGGGACGTCCTGGACGCCGGTCCCATGGCCAGTGCCGTCTCCCGGGTCAAGGCCTCGAAGTTGCTGGAGCGCGACTTCTCGGTCCAGGCAGCCGCCGCGGACGTCCTCAAGAACAATCGCCTCATCGCCGAAGCCGCCCGCGAGGCGGACCTTGCGTCCCCGCTTCTGGACGTGTGCCACGCCCTCTACACCGAGACCGTCCAACAGGGCCACGGCGGCGAGGACATGGCTGCCGTCCTGCGCGCCTTGGAGGCCCGGACCGACGGAACACCCGTCACGGCGCAGGGAGTCGCCGGCACGTCCGCCCAGGCTCGGTGAGAACGACAGCTACTCATGAGCGCCAGGCGCACAAGGAGGCCGACCGGATGGGACTCATGCTCTGCCCTGGGGACGACGAAGTGACGAGCCCGGACATCTCGTGGTCGTACTACGGGTTCAGCCTGTTCAGGGAGTGGCTGGCCCGGACCGAGGGATTCACCCTCGCGGAGATGGACGGCTTCGGGGGCAACCGGCCGTGGAGCAGCCTGAGCACCACTCTGGCACCGCTGCTCGACCATCGGGACGACGAGGGCGACCTCGCACCCGCTCACTGCGCGGCCATGCTGCCCCGTCTGGAGGCAATCGTCGAGGAGCGGCCGCACGCCGCCGACGATCCCGTTCTCCGGCGACGCATCGATGACACCCGCCGGCTGATCGACGTCATGAAGTACTGCGTGGACAAGGACGTCCCGCTCGTCTTCTGCTGAGCACGGCACGGGACTCGGCGGGTCCGGCAGCCACGTGTCGAAGCGCATGCCGTCGCACTCACCGGCCTCGGCCGCCCGTCATCGACGTCATCAGCGCATGGGTCTCCTCGTGGTTCAGCCTGCCGCAAAGGGGATCCACCACCCGCTGACACCGCGCAGGCCATCGGGGCGAAATCCCGACCCCGGCGAGGACGATGCGCTGTCAGGCATGCGACAGTGCGAAGGACACCAGGAAGCCGCTGACCGTGACCAGCCCGATCGCCAGGTGGGCTTCCTGGAACGCCTCGGGGATCATCGTGTCGGCGATCATGGCCAGGATCGCGCCGGCGGCCACGGCCGTCACCCCCGCGATCACGGTGGGCGAGAAGCCCCCGAGGACGGCGTATCCCAGAACGGCGGAGACGGTGCTCGCGACCGCGATGGCGCCCCACACACCGAAGACGTACGCCTTGCCGCGCCCGGACTTCTTCATCCCCGCCGAACTGGACAGGCCTTCCGGGATGTTGCTGATGAACACCGCCGCGACCGTCACGATGCTCACTGCCCCGCCATCGAGCAGGCTGACGCCGATCACCGCAGACTCGGGCACTCCGTCCAGCAGCGCGCCCAGCGCCAGCGCCAGGCCCGAGCCGCTGTCCTGCTCCTCCGACGGCTGGGTCTGCTCCGTGTGGTGGCCCGATCGCTTGCGATGGCGTGCGCCTCGGCCGGCGAGCCACAGATTGCCCGCCGTGTACGCCGCCGCACCGGCGAGTGTCCCGACCGCCGCCGGCCCCAGCCCGCCTTGCTCGTACGCTTCACCGACCAACTCGAAGGAGACGGCCGAGAGCAGCACACCGGCGCCGAAGGCCATCACCAGCGCGATGACTTTCTGCGACACGCGCATCCCGTAGCCGAACACCGCTCCGAGCAGCAGGGCACTCCCCGCCAGCAACCCCCAGCCACCTGCTTGAATCACTTCGGACATACCGCGCCGCGTACCCGTGGGAGCGTGATCGGCACCTGCGGCAACGGTCCGGGCGGCTTCGCCTCCCCTTCACGTTCACGTCCCCCCTACACGTTCACGTCCCCCGTTCACGTTCACGCGAAGGTGACCCGTATCCCGCCTTCCGCCAGGACGTCGAGGACCAGGGCGACCAGGTCGTACGGTTCGCCCTCCGCGGTGAGGAGCCGGGAGAGATGCTTGCGTGCGGGTGCGACGTCCCGCCAGAGGAGGGTTGCGGGGGCGGTGTACCCGAAGTTGCCCTGGAGGCAGTCCGCCAGGGCGGCCACGCAGCCGCCGAAGTAGCCTCCCGGCCCGTTGAAGGCCTCACCGAGTGCCGGGTAGAGACTCGGCTCGTCGGTGATGTGGCGGCCGTCCAGCTCGTACGACTGTCCGGCCGGCCGGTCCTGGTGCTCGAGTCGGCAGCCGCGCTCGCGGACGAGTTCGAGCCAGGCCTCGCGCTCCCGCGTGTCCAGGCCGGCCCAGGCGCCGGGGGCTCGCGGCGGGCCGGCGAACCAGCGGTCCCAGAGGGGACGGGCGTATCCGGGGACGGGTCTGTCGAGTTCTTCGTCGAGTTCCAGGTCGATGAGATCCGGCCCGTGGGAGGAGGGGCGCCACGCCCGGATCCTGGGCCGCAGCAGCCGGTCGCTGAGCGGCTCGCCGCTGTCGTCCCGGATCTCCAGCCACGCCTCGTCCAGGTCCAGGGCGCGCCGGGTGCCCGTCGCCAGTGCCTGTCGCAGCCGGTCACTCGGCGAGAGACCACGCAGGACGAGCGAGGGGGCGGCCTGCTCGTCCGGCAGGACGCGCGTGAACTCCCGGCACGAGCCCAGCCATCGGTACCCGTCGTGCAGGCGGACCGGAGCCCGGTGCCCTTCCGGCGGGCCCATGCAGTCGTCCAGGCCCGTCAGCACGAGAGCATCCGTTCGCCGTTGCCGTCCCGGACTCTCCGCGTCCTCCAGCAGCCACGGGTCGATCGCTTCGTCCTCCGGCACCAGCCACACCCGGCATCCGACCCAGCCGCGCACCTCGGCACCGTCCGGCACCCAGCCGAAGAGTTCGTAGGTCGCGCGCCCGGGTTCCCTGAAGAGTCCCTCCACCTCGGCGCAGACTCCCCAGACATGGCCGTGCTCCGACTCCGTCAGGGCGTACCGCCGCTGACCGCCTTGCCCTCTGCCTTCATGCACGGGGGGAATCATGCCGTGATCAGGTCCGTCTGTCTCCGCCGTTCGAGCGCCCTCTACGGCGAGCAGCAGCGGATGGTCTTCGGGGCCGTACGTACCGGGCCTTCACACAGATGCCGGCTGCGAGCACCGAGGAGTCCGACGTGCGCGACCCGTGGGTGACGCGGATGCGGAAGAGCTGGTGTACCGCCCCATCCTCCACTGACCGCCCGGTAGCCTCACGCTCATGGACCAACTGCCCGCGAGCGTGGACCACGACATCCTGGCGCACCGGAGCATCGCCGCGATCGCAACGATCCGCGAGACGTTCGGCTGCACGATCCACCAGGCACTCGATGCCTATGTCCAGCGGTACGAGGAACTACGCCGCGACCGTCCGGGCGACTTCCGCCCCTCCTAGGGGTGTCCGTAAAGTCCCGCCTGTCCCGCGACTTTGCGGACGCCCCCTATGAGGCGTTGGCGTGGCGGTGCCAAGCCGGCCTGCGCGGAGCGGCGTGGTGCGCGGGCTCGTCCGGGTGGTCGGCCTGCTGACGCCTCAGCCAGATGGACGTCATGCCGAGCAGAGCGGCGAAGACCACCAGGAACGCCACCGAAGCCCACATCTGCCTGCTGCCGGGGGCGTCCCACCCCGCCGACACGGCCGAAACCGCCCACAGGACGGCGCCCCCGGCGTAGAACGTGCGCATCCTGCGCAGCTGCCGCAGGGCTCGGACGGATTCAGCGTGATCGTTTTCGGTAGCCATGCCGACGCAGGTACCCCGATCCGCGCCGCCTATCAGCCCTCGCCGATTTCCTGCGGCGTGTCCGTGCCCGGACGGAGGTGTGAGAGGAGGTACGGCTCGTCGAGGCGGGCGTCGTCGGCGCGGCCGCGCACCTCGGTCAGCAGCCAGCTCAGCAGCTCGGCGGAGGCGTCGTACTCGTCGTAGCAGCCCATGTGCAGCTCGGTGATCTCGTACTCGACCAGCACGTCGTCGATGAAATGGGCCAGTTGCGCGTCGGCGGCGTCGGTGCGGGTGGCGGTCCAGATGTCCAGCCAGGGGCGCAGGGCACCGGTGGCGACGGTGATGAGGCTGAGGGTGTCCCTGACGGAGACGGGACCGGGACGGCTGTCCAGGGTGGCTCGCCACCAGGCCGCCCAGACGTCGTGGAGCGCACCGGCCAGGGGCGCGTCCCAGGTGGTCCATTCCGCCTCGGCCAGGCGTGAGCCGATGATGTTCTCGTCGACATGGAGCCGCCCGGTGACGGCGGAGCGGATGATGCGTGGGGTGAGGCGGCGGTAGAGACGGGGGAAGTCGTCCCAGTGGCTGGGTACTTTCGCCGCGACGGCGCACAGCAGGTCGTCGGATATCAGGTCGAGCGGTCCGGAGAGTTCGGCCAGCCCCTCGTCGCCGTAGCAGTACGTGCATCCGGCGACCGGGAAGGGTTCCTCCGAGGCGAAAGCGCGGTCCAGGGCGTCGAGCGCCGAGGCGAGCTGCTGTTGGTGGCGGGACATGGCGACCTGCGAGGGGGACTCCGACCGGGTGACCGGCGAAGAGCGCAGGCTATCAGGTGTCGTGCGGGACGCCCGGGCCGTTGGGCGGGCGTACGGTCCGGAAGAGTGTCACGTCAATGCCCGGGGCGCCGGCGCGCGAGATGGACGGTGATGTCGGAGGTCACCTCGACCGTCTCCGGGAGGACCTGCCGGAGCCTGCCGAACACCTGCTCCCGCACCGAGGCCGGCAGGACGAGATAGGCCGAGACGGTCGAGAGCTGCCCGACGTAGTCGCGGGCGGTCATCGTCATCTGCCTTTCGATCGTGGCCTGTTGGACGTCGGTGAACCACCCGGACCGTTGCAGCTCGCTCCCCGGCCACTGCATCTCATGATCGGGAGGCGTCCCGTCGGGGGACGGGATCTCGTCGCTCTCCAGGAACGGTGCCCTCGCCGCGTGGACGGCTTCCCGCACGGCCGGGTCGGCCGGCCGGAACGGCCCGCCGAACGAGGCGAACACGCCACCCGGCTCCAGGAGCGCGGCGATGCGTGACCACCGGCCCTCCGGGTTCGTCCAGTGCAGCGCCGCCGCCGCGTAGACCAGCCCGTAGCGCCGGCCCGGCCGCAGGTCCTCGAACGCGGTACGTACCGTCGTGACGTTCGCCGGCACGTGCTTGCGCAGCTCGGCGAGCATGGATGCGTCGGGCTCGGTCGCGGTGACCGCGATCCCCCGTCGGGCGAACAGCCGGGTTGCCTTACCCGTACCGGCACCGATCTCCAGGGCGATCCGAACCGGGCGGCCCGCGTACGCCGTCACCCTCTCGAACAGCTCCACGGGGTATCCGGGCCGGTACCGCTCGTACGCTTCCGCGACCCCTCCGAAGCTCAGCGCACGATCCGACATGCCGAGCATCCTGGCACACGACGGCTCAGGGGCCCCGGGTGTGGTGGCCCAGCACCCGACCGGGTGTCAGGTGCGACAGCAGTCGGCCGGCCCGCCGGCGCAGCCTTTGAGGCGTCCGGAGGGCGCCGTCGTCGGGCGGGTCGGCTGCGTCGGCTCTGATCACTGGACGACCTTGTCCGTTGTGTCGGTTCCACTGACGATGTACGTTCGCCGAGCCACGAACGTCAGTGTGACCAGAGCTGGTTGAGCGCTTTCACGACGGGATGATGTTGCCCACCAAGACACTGCTGATCCCCACCGAGGACGGCCGGGCCGACGCCTTTGCCGCCCATCCCGACGACGGCGAACGGCACCCCGGGGTGCTGATGTACCCGGACGGCTTCGGCATCCGGCCCGTGCTGCGGGAGATGGCCTGCGAACTCGCCGGGCACGGGTACCACGTGCTCGTTCCCAACGTCTTCTACCGGCACGGCCCGGCTCCGGTGATCGAACTTCCCGAGCACATCGGAGAAGAGGCCCGGCCCGCAATCTTCGCCCGGTTGATGCCCATGATCGAGGAGCACAGCACCGAACGCGTCCTGAGTGACGCCGACGCCTACCTCCGGTTCCTCACCACCCTGCCCGGGGTCGGGGCCGGGCCGGTCGCCGTGACCGGCTACTGCATCGGCGGCCTCCTGGCGATGCGCACCGCCGCGGCCCGTCCCGACCTGGTGGCCGCCGTCGCCGGGTTCCACGGCCCCGTGGCGGTCGACGGGCCCGGGGGTTTGCAGCGCCTCCTGTCCGGAATCACCGGCGAGGTGCTTCTCGGTCACGCCGAGAGCGACCTGACCCCCGAGGCGCTCGGCGAGCTCAACCGTGCGCTGGATGCCGCGGGGCTCTCGTACACCTCCGAGATCTATCCCGGCACGGTCCACGGCTTCACGATGTCCGACACCGACGCCTTCGACCCGACCGCGCTGCGACGCCACTGGGACCAGTTGCTCCCCCTCCTCGGACGCACCCTGGCCGTTCGCTGACACCCGCTCGACATCGCGGCCGGTGCACAGGCCCGGGCCCATCATGAAGGAATGACCGACCGTGACGACTTCCTGGCGTGGGTGAGGACCTCCCTCTACGAGGCGGAGCTCTCGCGCCGCACCGCGGAGACGCCTCTCCCCGCCGGGCGCTCTGGTCGCGCAACGAGCCCGTGAGTGCTCCTGGGCGCGTGGCGGAACGCCTACGGGCAACAGGAGCTGGACGGGCTCTTCACCGACTCGGGGAGGAGCTTCTCCGACTGCACCTCGTGCGTGTTCGAACTTCAGGCGTACGGCGTTTCGGGCGACATGGCCTACACGGCCGGCCTTGAGCACACCTCCGCCTCTGCGGACGGGGAGCCGCGTAGCTGCACACTGCGGGTCACTCAGGTGTATCGCCGCGAAGAGGGCGAGTGGAGGGTGGCCCACCGGCACGGCGACGCGGTGACCGGATAAGAGCTCCCGCCCCGACCGGTGGTCCGCGACCGGCGCCGCACCATTTCGCCGATCGACGCCTCACCGGGGAGCCGCGACCCCCGTCCACGGCTCCCCGGTGCGCTCGGCCCACTCCCGGGCCGCCTCCTGGCGGCCGGTGAGCAGCAGGAGCAGGGCCGTGATCGGACCGCGGACCTCCGGGCCGGCGCCGCGCGTGAACTCGATGTCGGTGGCGACGAGCCGGGCCTTCGGCAGGGGCCACGGGCGGGGCGGGATGCGCATGGTCCACACCCGGTCGGCGGCGTCACGGGCGGCGGCCGGGGGCATCCGGCGCGTCCGGCCGAGCGCGAGGGCGATGTCCTGCCCGTGGACGAGGAGGTCGAGGAGCGGCTCGCGGGGGGAGGTGGTGGGCGCCAGGCGGCGGGAGCCGACGGTCGAGCGGAGGTTGGCGGCGATCTCGGCGACAGGCAGCGCCCCTTCGCGGACCGCGGAGTCGTGGATCATCCGGTTCCAGTTCCCGCGGGCCCGGACCATCTCCCGCACGACCTGCCCGTGGGAGTAGCGCGCCGCGATGGTCAGGTGCGCGGCCACGTCCCGCACTCGCCAGTCCCCGCACCGCGTACGGGTGTCCCACTCCTCGGGGCTCAAGCCGTCCAGCAGATCGGCCAGGGTCGTCCGCTCCTGGTCGACGATCCGCCAGAGCTCGTCGGTGTCCAGCACTGCACTCACGACATCACCCACCCAAATGGTAAGCTTCTCTGACCAAAGTAGTCAGAGAAGCTGACTACTGTCAAGAGGGACGGGGTGTCCACCGGCCATGGGTGCGGGAAGCGAGCCGACGCCGGCGACGGAGAGCGACCTGAACACGGGAGTGCTCTTGTTCCTGCCGTACCGGGCCCTGGAGAACCGCGTCTTCGCCGCGCTCGCCGAGGCCGGTTTCGACGACTTCACGCCCGCCCAGGCCCGGGTCATGCAACGCATCGGCCCGCAGGGCACGCGCCTCACCGAGCTCGCCGAACAGGCCCAGATCACCAAGCAGACCGCGGGCTTCCTCGTCGACCAGCTGGAGAAGGCGGGCTATGTCACCCGGGTGCCCGACCCGACCGACAAGCGGGCCCGCCTCGTCCGCGGCGCGCAGAAGGCCTGGGCGGCCAAGGAGGTCGCCGACGCGGTGGTGGCCGAGGTGGAGAGGGAGTGGGAGGAACACCTGGGCAAGCGGCGGATGCAGCAGCTGCGGGAAGCGCTCACCCTGCTCAGGCAGATCACCGACCCGTGGGCCTGAGGCTGCGCCGCGCGGGCGTCCGGGCCCGCCCTCACCAAGGGCGCAGATGCTCGATCCTGACGTGGTGCCGCTCGGTCAGCCGTCTCGCGATCAACGAGCGGTGGCATGCCTGCGGGTCGCCTTCGACGCAGAGGAGCGCCGCGGTGCCGCTGTCCGGCAGCGCCGACACGATCGGTGTGAGGTCGGCACGGTCGAGGATCTCGGCGGTGTAGCGGCGGACGTACTCGGCGGCGAGTTCGCGGCGTGAGCGTTTGCCAACCCCCTGGCGGGCGTCCTCGGCGTACTGGAGGTGGCGCAGCTCGGTGGTGGGTGCGAGCTCGGGGTGATGCTCGTAGGCGATCCCGGCGTGGGCGAGGGCGGCTTGCAGCCGCAGTGAGTTCGCCCAGGCGTATGCGGGTCCGCGGACGCCACGGCGCTGACGTACGTCGAGCAGGAGGCGGACGTCCGCGCCCCGCAGTCGGCGCAGGAAGGAGTCGCGGTCGAAGCCGTAGACGCCGATCGTCACCATTGCGGGCATCGCCATCCCCCATCCGCCCGCCGCTCGTGCCGGTGCGGCCGGCACGAGCGGCACGAGTGGCGAGGTCGCGTCATGCGACGGCGGTTCCCTCGAGTTCCACCATCTGACCGGAGACGGCCAGCCGTGTCACCCCGAGCATCGTGGTGGCCGGTGCGACCCCGGCGGCGCCCAGCCGCGACGCCAGCACCCCGTAGTGCGGGAACAGCAGATCGACGTCGGTGGTGTAGACGTTGAGCCGGACGAGGTTCGCGAGGGACATGCCGGCCTCACCGAGCACGGCCTCCAGGTTGTCGAGGCTCAGCGCCAGCTGTGCGGCCATGTCACCGTCGTGCTGTGGCTTGCCGTCGCCGTCCATCGCGGTCTGTCCGGAGCAGTACAGGGTCCGGGTGTGCCCGGAGACGACCTCACCCTGGTTGAACCCCAGCTCGGCCGACCACGTCACCGGGTTGATCGCCGTTCGTTCCACTGCCACATCCGCTCCATTCGGGTCATGGGGAGTGCGCGTCTCCCGGCGCGGTTGCCACCGTCGTCGACGTCGCTGGTGAAGAGCCTTCCAACGAATCACGACACCCTCGGTCATGTATTCGTTAAGGTCCTCGTATGCGCGCCGATCGGCTGGTCTCGCTGGTGCTGCTGCTGCGTCAGCGCGGTCGGCTGACCGCGGACACGCTGGCCCGCGAGCTGGAGGTTTCCACCCGCACGGTGCTGCGTGACATCGAGGCGCTGTCGGCAGCCGGAGTCCCGGTCTACGCCGAACGCGGCCGGCACGGCGGGTTCGCGCTGCTGCCCGGTTTCCGGACCGAGCTCACCGGCCTGAACCACGACGAGGCCCTGGCGCTGCTGACCGCCGGATCGGGGCGCGGCGAGCAGGTGTTCGGACTCGGCCCGGCGCTCGCTTCGGCCATGCGCAAGGTGGTCGACGCGCTGCCCGAGAGCCATCAGGCCACCGCGGGGGACGCGGCCCGGCGCTTCCTCGTCGAGCCGGAGACCGATCTCCTCTCGCGCCGGGCGGTCACCGACGAGGTCTCCGACGCGACCATGTTCGAGATCCGGCGCGCGGTGCTCGCCGGACGCAAACTGCGCATCCACTACGCGGCCACGGGCCAGTCACCGCAGTGGCGCACGGTGGACCCCATCGGCCTGGTCACCGTGCGCGACCGCGGCTACCTCCTGGCCACGAGATCCGGCGCGGACCGCACCTACCGGCTGTCGCGGGTGCTCGCGGCCGAGGAGCTCCCCGAAGCCGCGCAACGACCGGACCGGGTCGACCTGGACCGGGTCTGGCGGGAACGCTGTGCCGAGTTCCTCTCCGCCGGCCACATCGCCGTGCTGGTGCGGGTGGACCCGAAGCGGCGGGAAGACCTGCTGAGCAGCGCGGTGGCCGTCCGCACCGCGGAAGTCGACGCCGACGGCCGGCTGCGGCTGGAGGTGACGTTCCAGGATCTACGACACGCCGAGTGGGCACTGTGGCAGCTCGGCACGGACGCGGAAGCCCTGACTCCGGAGGCGTTGCGCACCGCCCTGCGCGACCGCGCCGCCGCGATGGCCGCCCGGTACGCAGACACGCAGGAGACGGTCGCCCCTCCCCGTCCCGGCATGCCGTTGCACGCCGTCAGCGACAGGGCCACCCGGTCCGGCTCCACCGCTGCCCAGGCCGGCAACAACGCCAGGAGCACGAAGAACCACTGAGCGCCCACCCGCACGGGAGGCCCGAAGATGCGGCTACGACCCACGGCGCCCGCAGCGCTTCGCGCCGGCGCTGCGCGCCGCCAAGGACGCCTCACCTTTGATGCGTACCGGTCGGCCGCTATGCGAGCCAGAGGGAGCCACGCCGATGACGCGCCGGCATGATGTCGATCGTGTCCACGGCATCGAGCGCGAGCTCGTCGGCGGTTGCGTTCACCAGCCGCACGAGAGCAGTTGCCTGGGCTCGCAGCCGCTGCCGCGCCCGGCGTTCCTCCGTCGCGGACCACTCGGCCACGGAGCGGTCCCGCTGGTGCCGGGCGAACGAGTAGATCGCGACGGTGCGGCGCACCGCGCGGGGTTGGGGCCGCCTGGACTGTCGTGCGGCGTCGGCGAAGGTGCGCGCGCTGTATCTGAGGTCGTAGAGGACCACGGAGCGCCAGGGTTTCCCTGACGAGCAGGCCTGTGCACCCCGGGAGTGCACAGGGGGAAGGTGATGAGCGGTGCGTGTCACGGGACTCCGATCGCAGCCACCGCCAGGTAGGTCCTGGCGGGCTACCGGAAGCCCATCGGTCCTGTCGAACGCGCGTTTCCCATGGGCGGGACCCTATCTCGCTGCACTCGTACGTGCGGACCGGGAGACGCTCCGACGGGCAGTGGTGCCTCGTCAACCGACCGACATCGAAACAGCTTGGAACGGGCTCGCCCGGGAGCCGGGCAGGGGAATAGCGGCCCGGGCCGTCCCGTTGCCGAAGGCACAAGATCCACAGAGCTGTTGGGGAGGGGTCCATGGCAGTCCATGGCACAGTGGCCGCCGGTTTCGAGGGGGTGCGGGAGGAATTCGCCGCCTTCCTCACGGGCGAGGAACACGCGCCCGGCGCACAGCTGGTGGTACACCAGCGCGGAGAGCGGGTGGTGGACCTGTGGTCGGACGGGGTGACCGGGGAGACGCTGCTCGGGGTCTTCTCGTCCACCAAAGGCGCGGCGTACCTGGTGACCGCGCTCCTGGTCCAGGACGGCGTCCTCGACCTGGACCGCACCGTGGCCTCGTACTGGCCGGACTTCGCCGCCGAGGGCAAAGGCGGGATCACCCTGCGGGAGCTGCTGGCACACCGGGCCGGGGTGATCGGCCTGGATGCCGGGTTCACCCCGCAGGAGCTGGCCGACGACCGGGCGATCGCGGCCCTGCTGGCCGGGCAGCGCCCGTTCTGGCAGCCGGGTCAGTTCTTCGGCTACCACGGGTACACGATCGGTGCGCTGGTCGGCGAAGTGGTGTTCCGGGCCACCGGTCGCACCCTTCAGGAGTGGTACGAGGAGCGGATCCGCGCCCCCTACGGCCTGGACCTGTGGCTGGGCCTGCCGGAATCCGAGGAGCCCCGGTTCCTCAGCACACTGCCGATGCTGCCGACGCCCGAGCAGCAGGCCGAGATCGACGCCTCCCCGTACAGCCCGTACAGCCTGGGCGGCATCGCGTTCAACGAGCACGCGCCGGACAGCGTCGAGCTGGAGGACTTCGCGAACTCGCGCCTCGTCCGCGCGAAGGGCCAGGCGTCAGCGGGCGGTATCGGCTCCGCGCGCGGCTTGGCCGGCATGTATGCGGCGGCCGCGTTCGGCCTGAACGGGGACGGCCCGCTCCTGAAGCCGGACACCGCCGCGGAGTTCGCGCGGGTCCACTCCGAGGGCAATGACCTGGTGAGCGGCTCACAGAAGGCCTTCGGCCTGGGCTTCAACACCATCGGTTGCCACTTCGACTCCGTCGGCGCCGGCGCCTTCGGCCACAGCGGTGCCGCGGGTTCCCTCGCCTTCGCCGACCCCCGTCAGGGCTTCGCGTACGCGTACACCCGCCGCCGCTATGCCTATCCGGGCGGCGCTGCCGCTGAGAACGAGCGCCTGCTGTGGGCGGTGGTCCGGGCCCTGGGGTGACGCAGGAAGCCGTAGCCCGGGGTTCGGCACGGGGCCACGTTCGTCCGGCCCGGCGGTCGGGCGCGGTCGGCTGTGGCAGGATGCCGGCATGGTTCTGATCCGAAAGGGCGATGCCGCGTAGGCGCCCGACGGCCGTCCGCGCCGAGCGGTGGCGGCCCCCCAAGCACATGCCGGTTTGCCGGATTCCGACCGTGTCGGCCCGGACTCGGGCAGCTGTCCGCCGCGTTGAGGCCGAACGCCTGTGGCCCGACGCCGTCGCTGTAGCCCTCCGCCGCTTCGAGAGGGCCTTCAGCCAGCCGGGGCGTTACCTGGAAGGCCCTTACGAAAGTCCCGGCATCGAGATCGAGGACGGCAGAGACGACCTCGAAGAGGTCCTGCGGCACCTGCCCACCGGAGCCCGGGCGGATCTGGGCCGCCTGGTGGAGCGGATCGACGCGGAGTTCGAGCGCCGCACGCTTCCGAATCCGGGGCGGGTGAGCGAGTGGACCGCGGGGCGCTGGTGGTGGTGGCGCCTCCGGGAACGCTGATGCCGGGCGCCCCCCGGCAGGTGCCGCAGCCGGCGGCTGGAGCGGTGAAGCCGGTGATCTTGGGAAGACAGTGGGAGTGATCTTGCTGTTGATCCCAAGAGTCGGGCCCCATGAGCTGGGCCCGAGAGGGGGGATGTCGTGACCGTGCCTCCGCAGCGCACTCTGCGTGTCAAGCGCCGCCGGTATGGGTTCGATCTTCGGTCGACCACCTTGTTCTTCGTGTTTCTCGCGGTGGTCCTGATCGTCCTGGGTCTCGCCGCCCGCGTGGCGGCGGACACCGTCGAGCGGCGTCCGGCCTGGGTGTTCGTCCTGGTCGTGATGGGCGTCGCGGGCTGGCTGGGACTACGGCGCCGGATACGCGTGGCGGGAGTGGCACGCCGGGCCGCCGCGGCACTCGACGAAGCGGCCCGGGAGGCGGCCGAGGAGCTGGAGGCTCCACCGGTTCCCCGCCCGCGGGCGGCGGCCGCCGAGGTCGTCGTCGACTACGACGCCCTGACGCCGGAGGAGTTCGAAGAGGCGATCGCGGCGCTCTGCGCGCGGGAGGGCTGCTCGGGTGTCGAAGTCGTCGGAGGCGCCGGGGACCTGGGCGCCGACGTCGTGGCCGCGACGCCGGACGGGCGCCGGCTCGTCATCCAGTGCAAGCAGTACGGCGAGACCCACCGGGTCGGCTCGCAGGATCTGCAACGCTTCGGCGGCACCTGCTTCACCGTGCACGAGGCCGACGTCGCCGTGCTGGTCAGCACGAGCGACTTCACGGCGCCGGCGCTGGAGTACGCCGAGCAGTGCGGGATCGTGTGTGTGAACCGGGAGACACTGGATGCATGGACGGACGGCACCGGTCCCCGGCCCTGGGACGCGGCCCCGGGCGGCGGGACGGCCGGGTGGGAGACGGCCTCTGCCCAGTTCTGAGATGTGCGGCCCATGTGCCCGATGCCGACGCCGCGTCCACGGAGCAGGTGGTCCGCTCGCCCGGGCCGGCCCGGTGTGTGCCGACACCCACCTCACCGAGACCCGCCGCCGGGCCACCGCCCCCGCATGAGCCCCGTCATCCGGGTGGTGGTCCCTCGCAGGTGATCGGGCGGTATTCCGGGCGCGGCGGGGTAATGGGATGTCGATCAGCACCCTGGAGAGAAGGAGCCGAGATGACCGACGACGCCTACCTGTTCCTGCTTGACGACGCGTCCGCGCAGCTCGGCGTGGTTCCGGCGGCCGTCGGTGAACTCTCGTGCATGGAGACTCCCGCGGTGCGCGCCTGGCTGGACGCTCAGGGAAGCACGCCGACCTCGCCGCACCTGCGTCTGCTGCCGCCGGAGGAGAGGGCGGCCGTGCCCGAGGGAGCGGAGCGGCTGCCCGTCCCGCTGAGCGAGGAGGAGCTGAACCGCCTCCGCCACCAGCTGGCGCCGGAGCCGCTGGCCCGGGTCGAGGAGGAGCTGCTCGCCTACCGCGACTGCGCGGACGGGCGGGACGGCCTGATCGGACGAGCACTGGCAGCCGGTGTGGCGCCGCACCGCATCGTCGAACTGACCGGGGTGGATCCGGCCACGGTGACCGCCGCCGCGAGCAGCTGACGCCGCGGAGCGGGGCACCCCGTCGGACGAGAACCATCTGACGAGGCCGGTCGTCAGCGCGCGTGCCCGCCCCACCCCTGACCGCCGGGGCGGACTGGATCAGCGGCTGCGGGGTGAGGACCTTGTCGCGGGTGGAGCGGCCTGCGCACAGCTTCTTCTCGTCGGCCGTCATCTCGCGGGATCTGACCACGACCGCGCTGTGCTTGCCGTCCGTGCCGTTCGGGGCCGGGCCGGTGACCGTGTCCGGCACGAACCAGCAGGAGTGGCCCCCCTTGGGCTCGTGGTAGCGGGTCTGCCGCGTGCCGGACATCTGCTGCCGTCGTATGCCGCTTCTTCGGCCGGCCCGGCTGTTCCGGAGTCTCCTCCCCCACACCCAGGACACGGCAAAGCCGCCGCCACCGCGTCAAGTTCGCGGCGCCGACGGCAATGTCTCACCGTTCAGTTGAGAGGATCCAGCGTGAGGTAGGCCTGGCGCGGGTTGCCGTCGTGGACGAGCGATTCGTGGTGGCCCACGTCGTCGAACGCGAAGGCGTACGCCTTGCCGTCCGCCATCTGGGCGTGGATCTTGCGCGCGTAGTGATTCGTGACGTTGTCCTTGTAGAAGTCGGTGGCACTGACGTCGGGCTGGTTGGGGTTGACCAGCAGCGTGGAACGGTTGAAGCCGGCGCACAGGGTGCGCGATATCGGCCCGCGCACTTGGTCGTTCGGGGCGTCGAGCCTGCGGTGACAGCCGAAGACGGAAGAGGCGTCCGGCTTCTGGAAGCTGGTGACGACGGCACCGGCGCTGTCCGTGAAGTTCAGGACGCCGCCGGAGACCCGGCCGTAGTACCTCGTGCCGGGCCGGTCGGCGAAGGGGGTGACCGTCAAGGTGGAGCTGGAGTATTTCTGCCAGACACGATTGATGTAGTCGTCCATGACGGTGGCCGGCAGGGCGCCGGTCTCCAAGCCGTACAGCGGTGACAGCGCACGCAGTACGGTGCCGTCGGACCGGGTCTGGATCAGGTTGGCCCAGCCGCCGGGCTGTCCCCTGAGGGCGTTGAAGAAGCCGTTGTATCCGCCGGGCTTGAGCCGGCCGGTGCTCGCGGTGCTGCCGTCGGCTCGCTGCACTCCCACCGCGTAGGGGGCGGAGAACATGTCGACCTGTGTGCTGTTGATCCACAGGCCCGAGTCGTTGAGCGTGTACTCCGACCAGTTGAAGAGGATGTTCCGGTTGGGGTCCGACGGGTTCTGCACGGCCGGCTGGACCAGGCCTCCGGTGGTGAGCCTGAAGACCAGTTTCTGACCGTAGGAGAAGTACACGCGGCCGGAGAACTTCGGCATGCGGATCGTTGCCGACTGACCCGCGGCCGGGCCGGGGATCGAGGCGTCGGGGGCGGGGGTCGGAGGGTTGCCGCCGGCCGGCCACGGGTGGAAGGTGCCGGCCGCGTCGGCCCAGCCCTGCCGGCCGGTCGACAGTTCCGTGCCGAGGTTGTAGATGTACAGCTGCTCGCCTCGGGCCGAGTTGTTGGTGATCTTCAGGGGGATCGTCGCCGGGACGGCGGCATGGGCCGGGGTGCCCGTTCCGGTCGCCAGCAGTGAGCCGGCGAGGACCGTGGCGAGGGACAGCCCCGCGGCCGTGGCCCGGCGCCTGAGAGTTCGCAACACGCACTGCCTCCGTTCGAAAGTTGACCGATTCGAAACTGTGAGAGCGCTCTCAGATTCACCTCTTGGTCCGGACCTGTCAATGCTTCGAACCTGTCGACGGCTCGGACGGTCCGGTCAGCGCGGGCACCCGGGCGGCCTCGGCTCCCCCGGGGCGCCGCGCAGGGATCCGCGCAGGCAGGAGAGGACGACCACGAAGGGCCAGACCGACTGGAGGGTCGTCACCGCCCGCTCGGCCACACCGGCCACGCCGTGGAGGTGCAGCTCGATCAGGAACCAGGCCGCGCCGGCCGCCATGACGGCGGTCGCCCCCAGAGAGGGGGAGGGCCGCAGGGCCCACGGCACGGCGGTACCGGACCGGGCCGCCAGGACGGGCCAGGCCGCCAGGAGGGTGAAGCCGACGGCGGCCACGGAACCATGGCTCAGGGACCCGCCGCTGCTCGGCGCCGGGAACATGGCCACCGCCAGCGCGGACACCCCTCCGCCCGCCAGGGCCGCCCGCCCCGCGGTCGCGGCCGGGCGCAGGCCCCAGGCCGTCAGCAGGTGGCAGAACCCCAGTGCGATGAACGCCGCCGTCATCACCCAGGACCCCGAGTTCCCGGGCGCGGCCAGGACGCTGATGGTCTGGGCGGCGGGGTCGTAGGGGGGACCCTGCAGCGACGCCGCCACCACCCAGCCCACGATCAGGCAGAGCGGCGCACACCCCGACGACACCAGAGCCCACGGAGGAACAGATCGCATCACGACACCGTAAAGCGGGTTATTCGTGTCCCCGGGTTCCGTCGAGCGGCTCGCCCCGCGTGGCGTAGTCTCACAGCCCCTCACCGCCCGGGGGGCGCACGATGGAAGCGTGCGGCCGGGCGTCGGGAGGTGATCGGACAATGGAGCTGACCCTCGTGGTGCTGATCATCATCGTGGGACTGACGTTCGACTTCACCAACGGTTTCCACGACGCCGCGAACGCGATCGCCACCTCCATCTCCACCCGGGCCCTGACGCCGCGTGTGGCCCTCGCCATGGCCGCGGTCATGAACTTCTTCGGTGCCTTCCTCGGCACCGAGGTCGCCCAGACCGTCGGCAGCGGCATCATCGGGGCGCCCGAGGCGACTTCCGGACTGCTGCTCGTCCTGTGCGCGCTCCTCGGCGCCATCGGGTGGAACGTCTTCACCTGGTGGCGGGGGCTGCCCACCTCGTCCTCGCACGCCCTGATCGGCGGGCTGGTCGGGGCCGCGCTCGCCGCGTCGGCCACGGTGCACTGGTCGGGCATCCTGGACAAGGTCATCCTGCCGATGCTGCTGTCCCCGCTGGTCGGCGTGGCGCTCGGGTACCTGCTGCACACCGGCATCCTGTGGGTGTTCCGCCGTTCGACACCCCGGCGCACCATGGGGCGGTTCCGCATGGCGCAGACCGTTTCGGCCGCCGCCATGGGGCTGGGGCACGGTCTGCAGGACGCCCAGAAGACCATGGGGGTCATCGTGCTGGCGCTGGTCACGGCCGGCTGGCAGGACGACTTCTCGGTGCCGGTATGGGTGATCGCGGCCGTGGCGGCCGCCATGGCCGCCGGAACGTACACCGGCGGGCGTCGCATCATCACCACCCTGGGGCGGCGCATCGTCCACCTCGATCCGCCGCGTGGTTTCGCCGCCGAGACCGCTGCCGCGGCCGTCCTCTACACCACCGCGTTCCTGGTGAAGGCGCCGATCTCCACCACGCAGACCATCACCGCCGCCATCCTGGGTTCCGGTGCCACCCGGCGCTTCTCCGCCGTACGCTGGCAGGTGGCCCGTTCGATCGGCACCGCCTGGCTCCTCACGTTTCCCGGCGCGGGGATCCCGGCCGCGGTGCTCTACCTCTTCCTGCACGCCGCCACCCCGGTGTGAGCACAGCCGGAGGCCGCCCATGATCACCCTTCCCGGCCGCCGGGCGTCCGTCGAGCCGCCTGCCGGGGCCCCGTCCGGCCTTCCGGCGCCAGGGCGTTTCGCCCATCTGCACCCGGACGACGGTGCCTGTCTGATGGAGGCCGCCGCGCTGCTGGGCACCGGCCGCTTCACCGACAGCCCGGCCGGCACGCATCCGGCGCTCGCGGCCCTGGCCCGGGTGGTCAACGACAACGTCGGCGACGACGCCCGGCACGCGCTGTGGCCGCTGGCAGCCGACCTCGCCGACGCCCGCCCCGCGGGCCGTGCCTACCCGCCGCTGCTCGTCGGTACGGTCGTGGACGCGGCACGCCGGGTGTGTCCCGCGTCGCGGCGTCTGGCGCGGAACGGGCGTGCGTGCCGGCAGAGGACGGCGCGCCTCGCCGACGCACCCGCCGGTGGCCCGGCGGCCCGGGTCGCCGATCTGCTGTGGTGGCACGGTCCGGGTCGTCGCCGCCTGGAGCAGGCGCTCCGGGTGCTGTGCGCCGCACCGGAGGCCGACCGGCTGTTGTCCCGGCTGCTGCGGCAGGCCGTGACCCGGGCACGGGAGGACGCGGGTGTATCAGCAGCACGGCTGGGAGCCGGTGGGATGGGAGAAGGCCGGGGCCTGGTCGCTGCTCGTCAGCGCGACGTTCGTGCCGGCGGCGGTGGGCGGCGGACGGACAGCGAGGCGGACCGGGCAGCTCCGTAGAGGCTTCCGGAGAGCGTGGAGTCGTCGCGAGAGTGTTCGCCTGCGTATCATCCTATGGACATATTTCGGGTGATTTGCCTTTCGGGTCGTCACCTACCGTGGCCATCCTCGCCGGAGTGATCAATGTCCCGCACCGGCACGACGGACGACGGCGACGAGCTGCTGACCAGGCTCGGGGCCCTGACGGCTCAGGCACGCGCGCAGGCCGAGATGCAGCGGTCCCGGGTCGAGCTGGCGATCGCGCTCCAGCGCGGCATGCTGCCGCGGGACCTGCCCGTCGCCCGCCGGCTGCATCTGGCCGTGCGCTACACACCCGCGTGCCAGGGCCTGAACGTGGGCGGCGACTGGTACGACGCGTTCACCCTGGGCGACGGCCGGATCGGCCTGGCCATCGGTGACGTCCAAGGCCACAACATCGAGGCCGCGGCCTTCATGGGACAGGTGCGGGCCGGGCTGCGGGCGCTGGCCTCCGTCACCGGTGAACCGGGCGAAGTGCTGGCCAGGACCAACGATCTGCTCCTGTCCCTGGGCTCCGACCTGTTCGCCACCTGCACGTTCATGCGGCTCGACCCGTGTGCCGGGGTGCTGGAGAGCGCGCGGGCCGGCCATTTGCCCTGCATCTGGGCCACGGCCGACGGGAAGTCCGGCGTCACCGCGGACGAGGGCGGGCCACCCCTCGGGGTGCAGGCGGGGATGGCGTACCCCGTGACGCGGTACGAGCTCACCACGGGCGGCGTGTTCGTCCTGCTCACGGACGGTGTCGTGGAGGGCCCGTCGATGCGGCTGGAGGAGGGCCTGGACCAGGTGACGCGGCTCGCGGGCATCGCGGCGGTGGCGGGCATGGACGTGGACGCGCTGGCGGCCGCCGTGATCAAGGGGGCCGAGCGTGTGGGGCACGACGACGACGCCGCCGTCCTGGTGGTCGGCCTCGACGGTCCGGACGCTCAGCCATAGGGCCGCACGACACCGGCTCCCACCTCGCTGAGGCGGCGGCCCCGGTGTCTGATGGCTGCTGTGGTGGGTAGCAAGGATCTGCGTACGCCGGTCGTCGTCATTCTGCTGACGCCGGCCGTCGCCGCCTGCTACTACCTGTCGGCGCAGCTGGGGCTGTTGCGTGAACTGGTCGTCGAAGGCGCGGTCGTCACCCCGATCTGGCCGCCCACCGGCGTCTCGGTGGCCTGCCTGCTCCTCCTCGGGCTGCGCTGCTGGCCCGGTATCGCCCTGGGCGCCTTCTTCGTCATCCTCTCCCTCACCTCCCTGACGCCGTCCGCTCTCTGCGTCCTGGCGGGCAACACGGCCGCCCCCGTCGTCGGTTACCTGCTGCTGCGACGGGCCGGCTTCCGCACCGATCTCGCCCGGCTGCGGGACGGTCTGGCCCTGGTCTTCCTGGGCGCGTTCACCGCGATGCTGATCGGCGCGACCACCGGTGCCGGCACCCTGCTCGCCACGGACAAGATCGAACAGTCCGGCTTCTGGGCGGTGTGGCTGGCGTGGTGGGTCGGTGACGCGATGGGCGTGCTCATCGTCACGCCGGTACTGCTCCTGCTGTCCCGGGTGCGCCTGCCCCTGCCCGTGTCGCGCTGGAAGGAGGCCTTGGGCCTCGCGGTCATCGCCTGTTGCCTCGTGCCCGTGGCCGCGCACAGCTCCGTCAGTCTGCTGTTCCTCGTCTATCCCCTGCTGATCTGGGCGGCTTTGCGGTTCCAGCTGGCCGGCAGCCTGCTGTGCGCCCTGTTCGCCTCGGTCATGACCACGGTGGCCGCGACCGACCGGGTCGGGCCGTTCGAACGGCTCAGCCGGATCGAGGTGATGATGAAGCTGCAGGCCTTCAACGGGGCGATGGCACTCACCGCCCTGATCCTGTCCGCAGTGATCACCGAGCAGATCTACACCCGGCGTTCCGTGGAGCGCGCCTGTCAGGAACTGGTGGAGGTGTTGGAGCACCTCACCGCGGGCGAGGCGGCCGACGGCCGGGCTCCGCTGGAGGACCGCGGGCCCGGGCGGCGGGAGTGACCGGCTGAGGCTCCGGGCCCCTCGGCTGTGGGTCACCTAAACATAGGGTGGGCGTCATGACCGAGGTGGAGGTTGTGCAGCTCCTGGTGTCGCCGGCGCACCGGATGTCCGGACGGCCGTCCGACGGGGTGTCCCCCGGTCCGTCCGACGAGCGGGTGACCCGGGTGGAGGTGCGCAGCGGGCTGGGACTGGTCGGCGACCGCTACTACGCCCGGCCCGCCCACCGCAACGCGGCGGTGACGATCATGGCGGCAGAGAACCTCCCGGCCGACGCCGATCTGCGGCACGCACGCCGGAACATCCTGCTCAGGGGCGCCGACATCGATGCGTACGTCGGTGCCACGATCTCGCTCGACTGCGGCACCGGGCCGGTGCTGTTCGCCGTGAAGCGCCCCGCCCGGCCCTGCGCGTGGATGGACGTGACCATCGGCCCCGGGGCGCAGCGTTCCCTGCGCGGCCGGGGCGGCGTACGGTGCAGCCCCTTGAGCGACGGGGTGCTCACGCTCGGCCCGGCCACGTTCCGGGTCGTGGCCGGTGCCGGCGCCCCGGCGTGACGCGCCCCGGCGCGGTCAGCCGCCCGAGGGTGAGGTACGGATGGCGGCGATGTCGAGTTGCAGGCGCACCTTCTCGCTCACCATCGCGCCGCCCTCGGCCAGCCTGCTGTTGTACGTCAGGCCCCAGTCCGACCGGTTGATGGTGGTGGTGCCGTCGAAACCGACCCGGTCATAGCCGAAGGGGTCGGTGACATTCCCGATATACGTCATGTCGAGTACGACGGGCCGGGAGACCCCCTTGATGGTCAGTTCTCCCGACATGCTGAACAGGTCGGCGCCCGTCTGCTGCACCCCCGTGCTGGTGAAGCGCATCCGCGGATAGGTCGCAGCGTCGAGGAAGTCACGGCCGACCAAGTGAGCGTCGCGTTGTTCCACGCCGGTATCCACACTGGCGGTGAACAGAGTGATGTCGGCCCGTGACCGTGTGGGGTCGTACGCGTCGAAGTACAGCCGGCTTTCGTACTCCAGGAAACAACCGCGCACGGTGGTCACCATGGCGTGCCGGACGGAGAAGCCGATCCTGCTGTGCGCGGGGTCGACGACCCATTCACCGGACAGATCGGCCAGGTCGGGGTCCGGCAGCACGGCAGTGGAGGATGCCGGTGCGCCGACGGAGCGCTGTGGGGGGAGCTGTGCCTGCCGGCGGGACGGCACAACGCGGTTGAACAGGTTCATGATTCATCTAGGTACTTGAGTTTGGTTATAGCCGCAAGTCCCCTCCCGATTTGCGGCTGTTGAGAACAAGCCCCTGGCCCCTTTTGCCGCCGCTTTGCACAACATCCACACATCGCTGTCGCGGCGCATCACCGAAACGACCATCCGAAACTCCAGGGATTTTCATTTCGGGCATTTCGGCGAATCGGTCTTACGTCACCTCTATCGCGAGGTCGTTGTCCACGGTGTAGTAAGGGCGGAGAGCGGCGCCGTCCGTCCCGACCGCCGGGTAGACGTACACGTGCTTGCGGTCGGCCACGTCGTCGAGCAGCCGGCCGACCCTGATCGGCGGTGCTCCGTCCGTGGGGCGGACGAAGACGTCCCAGACGCGGGCCGCTCCCCCACCGCCGTCCGCCAGGTCCCCGGGAGCGACGGTGAACGAGAAGCCCTTGGCGTCGTCGGTCCGGGGGCGGACGATCCGGACGGTGTCGGTGCCGCGCAGGCGCAGACGCACGGTGGCGTCCGCGTGGAGGTCTGCGCCGTGCAGGCGGGCCGTGACCGTCATGGCCCGGTCCGTGACGTCGACGGTGCGGGCCTCCGCGTGGGCGGTGCGCCGCCACGCCCTGAGGGCGAGGAAGCCGTCCTTGGTGACGTACGGAATCCTGACCGCCACCGGTGCGGGGCGGTCGCGCAGATGACCGTCGACGAGGCTGCGCAGATCCCGAAGGCCCGGGCGCAGCCGCCGGCGCTCGGCACCGGGTTCGGGCAGCAGGTACACGTCCCAGCGGCCCTCGTCGAGGACGGGATGCGGTTCCAGCACGGCCTGCCGGTGGCCGTCGGACCGGCCGGACTCCAGGTCGAGGAGGTGACGGGCCGTCTCCGAGCACCCCTTCTTGGGCCGCAGCCGCAGGAGGAGCCGGGGGTGCGCAGCGGGGACCGGCGGCAGACGGAAGGTGATCCGGCCGTCGCTGTCGATCACGCAGTCGGCGCGCAGGGGGGAACCGTGCCGGGGGCTCGTCGTCGTGGTCTGCGGGGCGCTCGGCACCGCATCCCGATGCGGCGCACCCGGCGTCACCCCTTCGTGCGGCGCGGCCGGCGTACCCGGCGGCCCCTGCGGCACACCTGGCGTCACGCCCTCGCGCGGCTCCCCCGACGTCCTGTCTTCCGGTGTGCTCATCGGCGTCCCTTCCGTATCGAGCGCAGTACGCCGGAGGCAGCGGCGTGGGCGGCGTCGCGGGCGGCATGGCCGCGGCCGGTCAGGGCGCTCTGGGTGCGGTGGTGCTGCGGGGTGGCCGTCCGGCCGGTGCTCCGGGCCGCGGCGGCGGCCTCCAGGAGGCGTTCGGCCTGGGCGACGACGGGGCCGGGGGCGAAGCGGCGCGCGTTGTCCAGGGCGGCCCGGCTCATACGTCGCCGGCGCTCGTCGTCGCCGACGAGATCCAGCAGGGCCGCGGCGAACGCGTCACGGTCCCCGACCGGTACCAGCCGGCCGTCGGTGCCGTCCGCGATGATCTCGCCGGGACCGTAGGGGCAGTCGGTGCTGACGACGGGCAGTCCGCAGCGCATCGCCTCGACGATGGTCATGCCGAACGGCTCGAAGTTGGACGCGGCCGCGCCGATCGAGCCCTTGGCCCACTCGGCCTCCATGGGGGTGGCGGCGCCCATCAGGAACACGTTGTTCCACATTCCGAGCCGCTCGATGAGCTCCCGCAGCCTGGGCTGCTCCTCGCCCTTGCCGTAGATGCGCAGCTGCCAGTCCGGGTGCACGGCGGCGACCCGGGCGAACGCCTCGATGAGGAGGTCGTAGCGCTTGACCGGGACCAGGCGGCCCGCGGCGATCACCACCTTGGCAGTGCTGTCGGCGGGAGGCAGGGCGGGGTCGGGGACGCTGTTCGGCAGAGCCTCCACATGGACGCCGGGCAGCCACATCTTGCGCCGGTAGGCGGCGGCATCCGCTTCCGTGACGGTGGTGATCACATCGAGGCGGCGGTAGGCGCGGCGCAGGGCGGTGCGCAGCCGCGGCGAGTGGTTGTCGAGCGTGAGGTGCTCCTGGCCGACGCGCAGGACGCGGTGCGGGGCCTGGCGGGCGATGTGCACGTTGAGGCCCGGGCGGGTGCCGATGACGACGTCGGCGTCGAGCGCCGCGAGACACTCACCGATGCGCTGGTCGGTCAGCTCGCTGTACTGCCGGTGGCGGTATTCAGCGGCCGGGAACACCTTCGCCGGTCTCTGGTGCAGCGGATGGTCCGCCTCTTTGCGCAGGTCCACCAGCGCCCGCAGCCGCACCCGCGGATCGGGCACGAGGTTGGGGTGCTCCCGGTGGCGCAACGCGGAGACGATCTCCACGTCGTGCCGTTCGGCCAGGGCCCCTGCCAGGTTGAACGTGGTGGTGATCGTGCCTCCGATCCCGTAGGCGTTGTGAATCAGGAAAGAGATCTTCATGGTGGCCTAGACCGTGTCAACGACCCGAGCGTTGTTCGTCGTTACCACTCTGTTCCCGTGCCCACGGCGGGGCCGGCCCGGCCGATTCCGGAATGATCTCGGACATAAGTGGTCTGGGCCATACCGGTTCGCCCCTGATGTGTGGATAGCTTGATGTGTTTGCCCGCGCATCGTCGCGTCATCGGGTGCACCCTCGTATCGATCTTTTGGAGACTCATGCGCCCCCGTACCACTCTTGTCCCGCGCATCACCTCCCTCCCGCCCGTCGCCCTGGCCGGCGGCGCGCTGGCCGTGGGGGTCGGTGGTCTGTATCTCGCCGGGCTGTTCCTCACGGGCGGCCAGATCGACTCCGGCACGACCGTGCGCGGGGTGGACATCGGGGGGCTGAGCCGGGCGGAGGCGGTGCGGAAGCTCGAACGGGAGCTGGGCGCGGCCGGCGCCCGCGAACTGCCCGTCAAGGTCGGGGACCGCACCGGCCGGGTTGATCCGGAGCGCGCGGGTCTGTCGTACGACGTCGAGGAGACCGTCGACCGGGCGGCGCGCACCGGCGCCGACCCGGTCAGCGTGTTCAGCGGGTTCTTCCGCTCGGGCGGCGACATCGAGCCGGTCGTGCACCTCGACGAGGACGAGGCCCGGGCGGCTCTCGGGCAGCTCGCGAAGGGCCTCGACCAGAAGGTCAGGGACGGCGGCGTCGCGTTCGACGACGGCCGCGTGAAGGCGGTCACGCCGCGGACGGGGTACGCGCTGGACGTGAACGCCGCGGTCCGGCCCCTGCGCGACTCCTTCCTGCGCGGTGACACCGGCACGGCCACTCCCCTGCCCACCCGGGAGACCCGCCCGCAGGTCACCGCCGGTGAGGTGGAACGAGCGGTACGCACCTTCGCGGAGCCGGCGATGTCGGGCCCCGTCACGCTCACCGCCGCCGGCCGGCGGTTCACGGTGGGCCAGGACGTGCTGGGCGCGCATCTGACCATGCGGCCGGACGGCGACGGCGAACTCGGACCGAAGCTCGACGCCAAGGGGCTGCGCGCCGAGCCGTCCGTGGCCGGTCCCCTGGACGGCATCACCACGACCGCCGAGAACGCGACGCTGCGGCCGCAGGGCGACAGGGCCGTGGTCGCCGAGGACGCCACGGTGGGCCGGTCGGTCACCGACAAGGCACTGGGCAAGGCCGTGCTGCCGCTGCTCACCGCGTCGGGCGCCGCCCGCAGCGGCGAGGTGGAGGTCCGCGAGACCCGGCCGGAAGTGACCCGCGAGAACGCCGCCGAGCTGGGGCTGAAGGAGAAGATGTCCTCCTTCACCGTCCACTTCGAACCGGCCGAGTACCGCACGAAGAACATAGGCCGGGCGGTGGAACTCATCAACGGCTCGCTCGTCAGGCCGGACGAGACCTGGAGCTTCAACCGGACCGTCGGTGAGCGCACCGAGGCCAACGGCTTCATGGACGGCATCATCATCCTGGACGACAAGTTCACGAAGGCCTCCGGCGGCGGTGTCTCGTCCGTGGCGACGACCGTGTACAACGCGCTGTTCTTCGCCGGGCTCAAGCCCGTGGAGCACGGAGCGCACTCGTTCTACATCGAGCGCTATCCGGAGGGCCGCGAGGCGACCGTCGCCTGGGGCAGCCTGGACCTGCGGTTCGCCAACGACTCCGGCAACGCCGTGTACATCCAGGCCGAGTCCACGGACACCTCCGTCACCGTCTCCTTCCTCGGCACCCGCAAGTACGACGAGATCAAGTCGGTCACGGGCCCGCGCACCGAGGTGAAGAAGCCCGAGAAGAAGGTGAGCGACGACAAGGAATGTGTCCCGCAGACACCGCTCGAAGGGTTCGACGTCACCGTGGAGCGGGTCTTCTACAACGACGGCCGGGAAGTGAAGCGGGAGCCGTACCGCACGCACTACACGCCGCGTGACGAGATCGTCTGCGAGTGATCCGCTTCCCTGCCGCCTTCCCTGCCGCCTTCTCCGCCGGCTCTTCCTTCCGACCGGAGCGTTGACCCCGCCCCGGCGCGCCAGCACAATGAGCGCGCACTGGTTGAGAGCGCTCTCAAGGGAGATCCATGACTGGCAGACAAGGCCCGGCGCTCAGCCGGCGTTCGCTCATCGGTGCCGGACTCGGCATCAGTGCCGCGGGGCTCGCCGCCGCCGGCTCGGGACAGGCCGTCGCGGCCGGTGCCGCCGGTGCGCGCCCCGCATCGGCCCCGGCCCGGGGACTGGCCTTCCTCGCCGCCGCCATGGACGCCTACCCCGACCACGGCGCCCTGCGCCTGGCCCAGAGCTACACCGACCAGGCCGGCCTGTTCAGCACCGCGTTCACCTATGACAACGCCCTCGCGATCCTCGCCCACCTCGCGGCCCGGACCCCGGCCGGCCTGACCAGGGCCCAGGCGCTGGGCGACGCGCTGCTCCACGCCCAGGGCCACGACCCGGCGTACGACGACGGCAGGCTCCGGCAGGCCTACAACGTCGGGCCGTACACCTTCTACGACGGTTCGCTCCAGCCCGACGGCTTCGTGCGGGCGGACGGCACCGTCAACGTCGGGACGCAGTTCGGCTTCACCGGCACCGCCGTGGGCGACATGGCCTGGGCGGGCATCGCACTGAGCGCCCTCGCCCGGCGTACCGGAGCGCGCCGCTTCCTGGACGGTGCCGTGCGGATCGGCGAGTGGATCGAGCGCACCGGCCGGACCGACGAGCCCCTCGGCGGCTTCAAGTTCGGGGTCGACGGGGCGAATCAGAAGCTGCCGTTCACCTCGACCGAGCACAACACCGACCTGGTCTGCCTGTTCGGGCGGCTCGCCCGGCTCACCGGGGACCGGGTGTGGCTGGAACGACGGGGGCGGGCCGAGGCGTTCGTGCGGCGGATGTGGGAGCCGTCCGGCGGCTTCTTCTACACCGGCACCAACGACGGTGTCACGGTCAACAAGTCCCCCGTCCCGGAGGACACCCAGACCTGGACGCACCTCGCGCTCGGCTCGCGGCGCTACTCCCGTTCGCTGGACTGGGCCGCGGCCGAGCTGGCCGTCACGGACCACTCCGGGCGCATCAACAGCACGGTGCCCGCGGGGCAGTCGTACGAAGGCGTCACCTTCAGTTCCGCGAGCCTCCTGGCGAACGAGGACGCGCCGATCGCGGCCGGCCAGCCCAAGCCCGACCGCAACGGCGTGTGGTTCGAGGGGACGGCCCACCTGGCGCTCGCCCTGCGCGAGAGGGGGGCGCGGGGTGACGAGGGGCGCGCCCGGCGGCTGATCTCGTCCACCGAGCAGGCCCAGGATCTGCTGGGCGGCGGCCAGACCATCGGCGGGAAGGCGTTGCCCGGGCGCTGCGGGGTGGTGTCCGCGAGCAGTCCGCTGGACACCGGATTCGGCTTCGGTTACTACCCGTACCGGCACACGGGGGCGACTGCGTGGTACGTGATGGCGGCGGCGCGGTACAACCCGTTGCGGGCGTGACGGAGCGGCCCGGTCCGCTGTCCTGTGCAGCGGACCGGGCGGGTGGTCAGGCCAGGCGGTGGACCGCCTGGGTGGTGAGTTCGTAGCGGGCACCGACGATCGCCAGCTTGCCGGTGCCGATCCTGGCGGCCAGTTCGGGTTCGGCGGCCAGCCGGGAGCGTACGAGCCGTACGTTGGCGCTCACGGTCGCGTCGATCCGGGCGTCCCCTTCCTCCCCGTGATCGATGGCCGGGCCTATCTGGTCGACGAGGTACTGCATGTGGGCGGGCAGTCTCGTCCCGGACTCCTCCGCCTCGACGGCGGCCCGGACCGCGCCGCACGACTGGTGTCCGAGGACGACGACCAGGGGTATGGCGAGTTCCAGGACGCCGTAGGCGACGCTGCCGAGCACGGCCTCGTCCAGTACCTCACCGGCGGTGCGCACGGTCATCAGGTCGCCGAGACCCTGGTCGAAGACGAGCTCCGGGGGCACGCGCGAGTCGATGCAGCCGAGGACGACCGCGAAGGGGTGCTGGCCGGTGGCCAGCGTCCGGCGCACGGCGGGGTCCTCGTGCGGGTGGCGTTCCCGGAAGGCGCGCCACCGGCGGTTGCCCGCGGCCAGTTCCCGCAGGGCTTCGGCGGGGGTGCCGGGCCTCGGGTGGGTGTCCCGGACGGGGGTGGCGGCGGTGGCCGGCCGGGTGGCGCCGAGGCCGGCGCCGAGCGCTGCGGCCCCGGTCAGGGCGGTGCGCAGCAGGGTGCGGCGGACGGTACCGCCGGTGGTGGGCCGTGCAGCGGCGGAGGGGTGCGGTGCACGGCCGGCGCCTCTGTGGGCAGCGGAATCTGTGTTCACGGCACGAACGTATGCCCGGATCCGGGGGCGAGCGCGTTCCTTGCCCTTTCATGGTGAGAGTTGGGTAAGTGATGTTCTTACCTTGAACGGCTTTTGACGATCCCTCAGGCAACGCTGCCGGGACAACGCGGGACGCCCCGGGCCGAGGGCCCGGGGCGTCCTGTCCTGCGGAGGTGATCAGACCAGGTCGAACCGGTCCAGGTTCATGACCTTGACCCACGCCGCGACGAAGTCGTTGACGAACTTCTCCTTCGCGTCGTCGCTCGCGTAGACCTCGGCCAGGGCGCGCAGCTCGGAGTTCGAGCCGAAGACCAGGTCTGCGCGGGAGCCTGCCCACTTGACCTCGCCGGTGGCGGCGTCGCGGCCCTCGAACGTGGTCTGGTCCTCGGTCGTCGACTTCCACTCGATGCCCAGGTCGAGCAGGTTGACGAAGAAGTCGTTGGTCAGCGAGCCGGGCGTCTTGGTGAAGGCGCCGAGCTGGGACTGCTGGTAGTTGGCGCCCAGCACCCGCAGGCCGCCGACCAGGACGGTCATCTCGGGGGCGCTCAGGGTGAGCAGGTTCGCCCGGTCCAGCAGCAGGAACTCGGCCGGCAGGCGGTTGCCCTTGCCGTGGTAGTTGCGGAACCCGTCTGCGGTCGGCTCCAGCGCCTCGAACGACTCGGCGTCGGTGTGCTCCTCCGTGGCGTCCACACGGCCCGCGGCGAAGGGAACCTGCACCTGGAAGCCGGCTTCCTTGGCGGCCTTCTCGACGGCGGCGGTGCCGCCGAGGACGATCAGGTCGGCCAGGGAGACCTTCTTGGCGCCGGAGTTGAACTCCTGCTGGATGCCCTCCAGGACGCGCAGGACCTGCGCCAGCTCGTCGGGCTCGTTGACCTCCCAGCCGCGCTGCGGCTCCAGGCGGATACGGGCGCCGTTGGCACCGCCGCGCTTGTCGCTGCCGCGGAAGGTGGACGCCGAGGCCCACGCGGTGGACACCAGCTGCGAGACGGACAGGCCCGACTCCAGGAGCTTGGTCTTGAGGGTCTCGACGTCACCGGCGTCGATGGTCTCGCCCTCGGCCTCCGGCAGCGGGTCCTGCCAGATCAGGGTCTCCTGCGGGACCTCCGGGCCGAGGTACAGGGACTTCGGGCCCATGTCACGGTGGGTCAGCTTGAACCAGGCGCGGGCGAAGGCGTCCGCGAACTCCTGCGGGTTCTCGTAGAACCGGCGGGAGATCGGCTCGTAGATCGGGTCGAAGCGCAGCGCCAGGTCCGTGGTGAGCATCTTGGGGCGGTGCTTCTTGGAGGAGTCGTGCGCGTCCGGGACGATCTCCGGGGCGTCCTTGGCCACCCACTGGTTGGCGCCGGCCGGGCTCTGCTCCAGCTCGTACTCGAACTCGAAGAGGTTCTTGAAGAAGCCGTTGCTCCACTGGGTGGGCGTGCTCGTCCAGGTGACCTCCAGGCCGGAGGTGATGGCGTCGCCGCCCTTGCCGGTGCCGTAGGTGCTGCGCCAGCCCAGGCCCTGCTCCTCCATGGAGGCGGCCTCGGGGTCGGCGCCGACGTTGTCGGCCGGGCCGGCGCCGTGGGTCTTGCCGAAGGTGTGGCCACCGGCGATCAGGGCGACGGTCTCCTCGTCGTTCATCGCCATGCGGCGGAACGTCTCACGGATGTCGCGGGCCGCGGCGAGCGGGTCCGGGTTGCCGTTCGGGCCCTCGGGGTTGACGTAGATGAGGCCCATCTGGACGGCGCCGAGCGGGTTCTCCAGCTCACGGTCGCCCGAGTAGCGCTTGTCGTCGAGCCAGGTGGTCTCCGGGCCCCAGTACACGTCCTCCTCGGGCTCCCAGACGTCCTTGCGGCCGCCGGCGAAGCCGAAGGTCTCGAAGCCCATCTGCTCCAGGGCGACGTTGCCGGTGAGGATCATGAGGTCGGCCCAGGAGATGTTCTGGCCGTACTTCTTCTTCACGGGCCACAGCAGACGGCGGGCCTTGTCGAGGTTGCCGTTGTCCGGCCAGCTGTTGAGCGGGGCGAACCGCTGCTGGCCGGCGCCGGCGCCACCGCGGCCGTCGCTGATGCGGTAGGTGCCCGCGCTGTGCCAGGCCATACGGACCATCAGGGGGCCGTAGTTGCCGAAGTCGGCGGGCCACCAGTCCTGCGAGCTGGTGAGCACCTCGGCGATGTCGCGTTTGACGGCGGCGAGGTCCAGGGCCTGGAACGCCTCGGCATAGTCGAAGTCCTCACCGAGGGGGTTGGCCACCTCGGGGTTCTTGGCGAGGATCTTCAGGTTGAGCCGCTCGGGCCACCACTGGCGGTTGCCGCCGCCCTGGGTGGGGTGCAGGGCGCGGCCGTGCGCCACGGGGCAACCGCCTCCCGTCTCCTCCGACTTGGCGTCGGTGACGATCGCGTCGTGGTTCTCAGTCATGGAAATCCTTCCGGACGGGGTGGATCACGGTGCTCGGGGGGATCACAGTGCTCGGGTGGATCACGTGCTCAGGAACTGCGAGCGGTGGAGCAGGCGGGGCACAGGCCCCAGTAGATGACCTCGGCTTCGTCGACGGCGAAGCCGCGGTCGTCGGACGCGGTCAGACAGGGAGCGTGGCCGACCGCGCAGTCGACGTCTGCGACGGCTCCGCACGACCGGCACACGAGGTGGTGGTGGTTGTCGCCGACCCGTCCCTCGTAGAGCGCCGGGCTGCCGGGGGGATCGAGGCGGCGTATCAGTCCCGCCGCGGTGAGGGCGTGCAGCCCCTCGTAGACGGCTTGGACGGAGATGTGGCCCACGCGGCCGCGCACCTCGGAGGCGATGGCCTCGGCGCCGAGGTGATCACCGTCCCGTACGGCTTCGAGCAGCGCGACGCGGGCGGCCGTCACCCTCAGGCCGGCACCGCGCAGTTCCTCGGCGGTGGTCGGGTTCCCGGATGCGGTCATGCGGACAACCTAGCCACACAAACACGACTGGTTCAAGAAAACGAATGGTTCAATTTTGGTGTCGTGCGCGTGGAGCCGTGCGGGACGGCCCACTTGAGGGGTGTGAGTTGAGTCACAGTGACATGATCGCGCCCCGGCCGGCGTCAGGCGGCGCGCACCGCCGCGCCGGTCCGTCGGTCAGGCGTCCGATGAGGTGAGGCGTTCGAGCTGGGCAGCGGCCGTCGCGGCCTTGCGGCCGGCCTCACGGACCCGGCGGTCGGCCGTGCGCGCCCGTTCGCGGGCCGTCCGTTCGGCGAAGCGGGCCTGCTGGTGTTCGCTCCTGATCCGTTCCAGCTCGCCGGTGAGCTCCTCCACGCGCCGCTGGAGGGCGTCCACCTGCTGCTTCGCCTCCCCCGCCGCCTCCCCTGCCGCCGCGGCCTCGTCCCGCAGCTCCCGCAGCTCGCGCTCAGCGGCCTCGACCTCCTTGCGGGCCCGGTCCAGCCGGCGTCGCTGCTGCTCACCCGCCTTTTTGCCCGGACGGGAGGGGGCGGGCGCCGGGGCGGATGCGGGGCGCTGCGGCCGGGCACCCTCGGCCACGGCGGGAAAGCCGACGGCCGCGTCCAGCGGCTTGGTCAGGCGGCCGCCCGCCCAGGCACGCGCGGCTTCGGGGTCGGCCAGGACGGCGTGCAGGGTGTTCTCGACCTCCCGCTGCACACCCTCGCCGATCGGATGGCCGGCCTCTTTCGCGAGCTGCCGGGCCTGCAGGGACAGGGCCCGGATGAGTGCGTGCTGCCGGCGGCTCAGCTCACGCAGCTGCGCACCGTCCAGGTCCTGGTGGGCCTGGCGCAGCCCCTCCCCCAGGCGCAGCAGGGGCTCGACCTCCCCGGGGCTGCTGCGGACCAGCAGGTTGCAGACCCAGGCGGCGAGGCTGGGTCTGCGCAATGCCCCGATCCGTCCGGCGAGTTCCCGGTCGCCGGTGGTGCGGGCGGAGGCCACGGCGGAGGCGCGGGCGGCGGTGAACTCCTCCGGGCGCAGGGCGTACAGCTCGTCGGCCACGGAGTCGTAGTCCATGTGCACCCCTTTCGCGAGGAAGAACCGTTTTTCGCACGGAAGAACCGCTTTCGATCATCTCAGGACCTGCTCCGAGGGGCGCGCGGAGCCCTCGCCGAACGTATCGACGGCCCCCGTTCATGATCCGGAAATCGACGGTTTAACATATGAGCGCCGCCTAGCTCGAAAGATGGACTCGTGACTCTCAACGACGACTCGTTCACCAACTGGAAGAACCGCGAGGAGATCGCGGAGTCGATGATCCCGATCATCGGGAAGCTGCACCGGGAGCGGGACGTGACGGTCCTGCTGCACAGCCGCTCCCTGGTGAACAAGTCGGTGGTCAGCATCCTCAAGACCCACCGGTTCGCCCGGCAGATCGCCGGCGTGGAGCTGTCGGTGACCGACACCCTGCCGTTCCTGCAGACGCTCACCACGCTCGACCTCGGCCCGTCCCAGATCGACATCGGCCTGCTCGCCGAGGCCTACCAGGCCGACGACCGTGGCCTGTCGATCGCGGAGTTCACCGCCGAGGCCGTCGCCGGTGCGACGGGCGCCAACAAGATCGAGCGCCGTGAGGGCCGGGACGTCGTCCTCTACGGCTTCGGCCGCATCGGCCGGCTCGTCGCCCGGCTGCTCATCGAGAAGTCCGGCTCGGGCAACGGTCTGCGGCTGCGGGCCATCGTCGTGCGCGGGGGTGGCGAGCAGGACATCGTCAAGCGTGCCTCGCTGCTGCGCCGCGACTCGATCCACGGTCAGTTCCAGGGCACCATCACCGTCGACGAGGCGAACAGCACGATCGTCGCCAACGGCAACGCGATCAAGGTGATCTACGCGAACGACCCGTCCGAGGTCGACTACACGGCGTACGGCATCAAGGACGCCATCCTCATCGACAACACCGGCAAGTGGCGCGACCGCGAGGGCCTGTCCGGGCACCTGCGCCCCGGTATCGACAAGGTCGTCCTGACCGCGCCGGGCAAGGGCGACGTCCCCAACATCGTGCACGGCGTCAACCACGACACCATCAAGCCGGACGAGCAGATCCTGTCCTGCGCGTCCTGCACCACGAACGCGATCGTGCCGCCGCTGAAGGCGATGGACGACGAGTTCGGCGTGCAGCGCGGCCACGTGGAGACCGTCCACTCGTTCACCAACGACCAGAACCTGCTGGACAACTACCACAAGGCCGACCGCCGCGGCCGGTCCGCGCCGCTCAACATGGTGATCACCGAGACCGGTGCCGCCTCCGCCGTCGCCAAGGCGCTGCCCGACCTCAAGGCGCCCATCACCGGCAGCTCGATCCGCGTCCCGGTGCCGGACGTCTCCATCGCGATCCTCAGCCTGCGGCTCGGCCGGGAGACCACCCGCGAGGAGGTCCTCGACCACCTCCGCGACGTGTCCCTGACCTCGCCGCTCAAGCGCCAGATCGACTTCACCACGGCGCCCGACGCGGTCTCCAGCGACTTCATCGGCTCGCGCCACGCCTCGATCGTCGACGCCGGCGCGACCAAGGTCGACGGCGACAACGCGATCCTCTACCTGTGGTACGACAACGAGTTCGGCTACTCCTGCCAGGTCATCCGTGTCGTGCAGCACGTGTCCGGCGTGGAGTACCCGACGTACCCGGCCCCGGCGGTCTGATCGGCCGGATCCCGGAAGACGGAAGCGCGGGGCGTGCGGGCCCCGCGCTTCCGTGCGTTCAGCGGCGGACCAGCTCGATCCGGTATTCCCGTGTCTGTGAGCCGTCCTCGCCGGTCACGGTCACCGTGTGGACCGTTGTGTCCCCGGCGGTGTCCCTCCGGACCGTCACCTTCGCGTAGGGGTCACGCGGTGTGGCGGTGATCCCGGCGCGGTCCGGGCGGTCGACCGCCACCCGGTAGCCCGTCCGGTCCGGCTCGAAGCCGCTCAGGGGCCTGCCGTCCACCGCGATCGACGCGGCCGCGGCGTCGGCGGAAGCGCCCGGCGCCTTGGCGAGGACCTCGATCTCCCCGAGGGTGATGTAGCCGCCCGGACGGGCCGTCATCACCACGCGCACGCCCGTCACCGGGCCCGCCGCACGCACCGGGACGTCGGCCACCGGTGTCCCCTCGGTGCCGACGGCGACCTGGTCGCTCGCGTCGGACCAGGTGCCGTCGGAACCCCGCACCTGCACCTTGAGGGACTCCGCGAAGCTGACGTTGGTGCCGTCACGGTGGAAGTGGGTCACGACCCGGCTCACATCGCGGGCTTCCGGCAGCGTGAAGGTGATGGTGTCGGAGGGGTTCTTCGTGCCGGACCTCCAGTTCGACCAGGCCTTCTCGGACGTGGTGCCGTTGCGCAGGCCGTCGGCGGAGTAGCCGCTCTCCGTGTAGGTGGCGCCGACCGTCACGCCCTCCGCACGCGCGGCGTCGGCCTCCCGGGGTGCGGTGACCTGGACGCGTACGGTCGCCGCTGCCGTGTCCCCGCCCGGGACACGGGCCGTGCCGCGCAGGGTCACCACGCCGGGGTCGTCGAAGGCGCCCTCGGGTACGGTCTCCCAGGTGACCGGGAGTTCGGCGGTGCCGCCGTGCCGTCCGAGGCCGGTCACCGTGGCCGGCAGGACGGGACGTCCGCCGGTGTAGGTCTTGGCGCGGGCCGGGAGGGTGGAGGCGATGGTGTCCACGGTGACCACCGCTTCGGCCGGGACGGACCGGCCGAGGGCGTCGGTGGCCCGTCCCTTGACGCGGACCGTTCCGGGCTTGCGCCAGCGTGTGTCGGAGGGCGGCGTCCACCGCACGGGGAGCGCGCCCCGCGCTCCGTCACGGAAGACCGGTGTCACGGTTACGGGCAGTTCGGGGGCGCGCCCGGGCACGGTGAACGCCTTCGCCGGCTGCGTACGGAGGACCGTCTCGTCGGTCACTCCCCAGCGCTGGTTGGCGCTCGAGGTCGGGAGGTGGGCCGAGACGCGGGCGCCGTCCGCGGTCGACTGCCCGACGACGTCGAGGAGGCGGCCCGTCGCGGCGTTGACGAAGGTCCAGGTGCCGTCGCCGGTGGTGGACATGATCCACTGTGCGGCCGGGGTGTCCTCGTTCTCGAGTACGGCCTCGTTGTCGCGTACGGCCAGGCGCCTGCCGTTCGCGGCGTTGACGAGGGCGTGGCGTTCACGGTTGCCCTCGCCGCGGGTCAGCTGCTTCACCCGCCACAGCTGGGCATCGGCGGCCGGGTCTGCCGTGCGGACGACGATGCCGTCGCCGTCGGCGGCCGGTGCGAGGGACTTGCCGCTCTGGGTGCCCTGGAGGCGGTAGACGTGGCCGGGCCGGACGAGCCCGGCGTCGGCGGCGGTGCCGGACACGCCGTCGACGAGGAGGGTGGTGACCGACTTGGCCGGGACGGTCACGATGGCCGCGTCGTTCGTCACCTTGACGGGCGTGCCGCGGACGAGCGCGCCGTCGGCGCTGGTCACCACGGGGGTCACGGTGGCGCCGGGGGCGACCCGCCGGAACTTCGAGAGGTCCACGGTCACCGCGCGCGGGGCCGTGCCGTTGTTGACGTGGACCACCGTCGCCCCACGGCCGGACTTGCGTACGGCGGCGACGCTGGAGGGGTCGTCGGACTTGACGAAGTGGTCGCCGGGGCGGATGTGGTGGGTGAAGTTGCGCAGCGTGTGGTACTTGGTGTTGGCCTTGACGGGACAGGTCTCCAGTGTGTCCCCGGCGGTGCAGTTGAACGGGACGTGGATGCTGCCCCAGTTCTTGCCGGCCTGTGCCTGCGGGATGGAGTCCTCGATGGGCTGCCACAACACCCAGGCGGACGGCTCCAGTTCACGGATGTCCTCGACGACGCGGGTGGCGATGCCGAGTCCCGGTTCCATGCCGGTGAAGTCGGTGCCGGTCCCCCAGGTGCCCTCGACCTCGCTCATCCAGAACGGCTTGTCCGCGGCCTTGGCGCTGTCGCGGGCGCTGGTGCGCATGCCGGTGCCGTAGGTGTGCACGTTGAGCTGGTCGACGGCGGCCCGGGCGGTGCTGTCGTAGGCGTTCCAGTTGCGGACGAAGGTGCTGGGGTTGGTCTCGTCCATCGCGGAGATCGTGGCGCGGGTTCGGGCCTTCCCCAGTGCGCGGTGCAGGGCCAGCACGACCTTCTGCTGGAGTTCGGGGCCGGCGTGCGCTCCCTCCTGGCGGCCACCGGTGGGCTGCCCGTCGGGGCCGATCCGGGTGCCCCAGTAGTCGGTGTTGGGCTCGTTGAGCGGGGCGATGGTGTCGAACTTGATGCGGTGCTTCTTCTCCAACTGGTCGGTGACCTTGACCAGATAGGTGGCGAAGTCGTCGACGCGGTCCGCCCGTATCTGGTCGGTGTTCGCGTCGAAGCCGCCCGAGACGTAGCCGCTGACGGTCTGGAACCAGGGCGGCGAGTTGCTGAACGCCTCCCAGCGGGTCACCTTGCTCTTGACGCGGTCCACCCACCAGCGTTGGCCCGGGTCGGCGGACCAGTCCCAGTGCTCCGGGTCGTCGGGGTTCCACCAGTCGGTGTCCTCCCTGGTGGTGCCCTCGGGCGCCTTCCAGAAGCCGTCCATCGTCGCGCCGTTCTTCATGTAGTCCTTGCGGACGTCGGGGGCGTTGCCGCCGCCGATGTTGTAGCGCGCGATGTTCAGGCGGAGTCCGTCCTCGCCGAACAGCATGGCGGCGAGCTTCTGCCGGATGGGTTCGGGGTAGCGGCCGGTGATGTTGGCGAACCAGACGAGGCTCGTCCCCCACCCTTCGAACTCCTGCTGCCGGTAGGACGGATCGATCCGCACCGTGACCGCGCTCGCGGGCGGGTCGGCGGCAGCGGCGGCGGGCGGCACGACCGTGAGGCCCGCACCGAGCGCCAGGGGGACGGTGATCGCCAGTGCCGTCCGGGCGAGGCGATGTCTGCTGGACATGGATTCCCTTCGAGAGCGAACAGAACCGCGCAGAATCAATCGAGTTTCCCGCATGTTTTAGGACGGCAATCAACACGTCAAGAGCTGGGGCGAGTTGAGAACCGGCGCACACCCCTCGACGTGTGCGGGCCGGGCGCCTCAATGAGTTCGGTGGCGGGCGCCGGCCGCGTCGGCGGCCCGGGCACCCCTGAGCCCCTGGCTGACCCCCCGGCTCCCTGGCCCTGTCGGCGCAGGCACCGGTGCTCAACCTCCTGAGCGACCTGCGGAACGAGCTGGGCCCGACGGGCGCCGACGGCGGCGCGTCCTGCTCACCGGTGAACTCCCGTCACCGGCCGACCCGCCCGCGTGCAGGCCGAACAGAGCCGTGCCGCGTCCCCCACGGACGCGGCACGGCCACATGATCTCGGTTTTCGTGAAAGCGACTCAGTGCTTGAAGACGTCCTTCGTCTTCTCCTTGGCCTGGCGGGCGTCACCCTTCGACTGCTCCGCACGGCCCTCGGCCTCCAGCCGCTCGTTGCCCACCGCGCGGCCGATCGCCTCCTTGGCCTTGCCCTTGGCCTGCTCGGCCTTCGCCTTGCCCTTCTGGTCTCCAGCCACGGTTCGCTCACTCCACGTCGTGTCCGACTACGGGTCACCGCACGAGTGACCACAGGGGCGGCGGCCCAAACGTGTCACGGGCCCAAGTCCGTCACCGGCGGTCAGGAGAGCAGCTCACGCACCAGCGCTCCGCCATTGATCGACCGCGCCGAGCCGGGACGGCCGACCGGCCGTTGACCGCCGGCGTTCACCTCGTGAGAGCCTGGGCGTGATCATGACCGGCGTGACGAGCGGGGACAGTGCATGACCATCAACCGGCCGGGGCTGCCCGGGGATCTGCCGTCGCCGGACGTGCTGTGGGCGCGCTGGGCGCTCATCGCCGTACTGGAGGCCACCACGGCGGACGAGCGGAAGGCTCACCACCGTACCGGGACCTGGGTGGACGACACAGGACTCCGTCTGGACGACGCCGGCTGCACGTGGTGGGGGTTCGCACCGCGGGACGCGGGGCGGTACGTGCTCTTCGGCGAGGACGAGTCGAGCGGATGCAAGTGGCACGAACCGCCGGTCGACCTGCTCGCCGGCGCCCCGGCCTGGCTCCCCCACGACGAGCTGGGGGACTACCTGAGCGGCAATGAACTGGGCTGCGTCTACTGGTACGAGAACGGGGCCTGGGCCCGCGCCCCGTACCCCGGCACCCTGGACGACGACGGCCTCGACTGCGGTATGAGCCGCTTCACCGACCGCGACGACGTGCTGCGCACGATCGCCGACGAGGACCACGGCGCCACATCGGCCCGCGAGGCGGAGTCCCTGCTGGCGCACGCCGAGGGCTACCGGCTGACCCCGGAGCTCCTGATGTCCCTCACCAGCACCCCGGAGTGGCGGCAGGGGGACCGGCCCGCCATGGCCCGGGCCCTGGACCTCGCGCGCCTGAACCGGACCTGAGCGCGCGGGTCAGTCGCAGCACCCGCCGGCGGGCTCCGTGACCTCAAGACGGCAGAAGCAGGACGACCGGACCGGTACGTCGGCCAGTGCGCTCGCCGTCTTGAGCTGGTGGGCCACGAGGGCCGCCTCGCCGGTCTTCCCGGTGCGCAGCAGGCACTCGTGGAAGCCGTGCAGCGCCCAGACGTTGCCCGGGTGCTGGAGGGGCCGGGGCAGGGTGTCGTCGAGGCCGAGGTCAGCGCGGTAGACGGCCTCGGCCTCCGCCACGCGGCCCTGCTCCAGCAGCAGCGCGCCGTAGGCGTGGCGGGTGGGCTGCATCCATCCCCAGGGCTCGTCGTAGGGGAGGTTGTCGTCCAGCTCGATGGAGCGCTCCAGGGCGGCGAAGGCGAGGTCGTGGTTGCCCCTGCGGTATTCGAGTTCGCCGTCCAGCATGGCCGCTGCGATCGCGAGGATGTCGTGGCAGGTGTTGTTGAACAGCATCCGTGTCCCGGGCACCCGGCTCACCGCCGCCCGGAAGAGCTCGCGTTCGGTCTCCGCCCGGTCGACCTCGCCGGTGGCGGAGAACGCGACGCCCCGGGCGTAGTGCCGCATCGCGACGGTCACGGCGTAGAGCTCCGGGTCGGCGGGGGCGGGCAGTTCCAGGATCTCGTTCCAGCGGCCGAAGCGGATCAGGACGTGGACGCGCATGGCCAGGAAGGCTTCCAGCCAATCGGCCATCGGGGGGCTCGGCACGCGGAGGAGGTCTTCGGGGATGGCCGCCTCCAGCTGGGCGGCGGTGTCGAGGGCGACCTGCGCCTGACCGAGGAACATGGCGCCGTAGATCTTGAAGTGGTAGTTGTGCGCCCGGTAGAGGGTGTAGAAGTTCATCGCCCCGGCCTGCCGGTGGTACTTCTCGTCGGCGGCGATCGCGTCGCTGTTGGCCGCGACGACCTGGCGGTAGTCACCGCACAGGACGTCCAGGTGTGAGGGCATGTGGCGCAGGTGCCCGGCGTCGGGCACGATGCCGCGCAGCCGGTCGGCGACGGTGAGGGCCTGCTCCGGGGTCGGGGACATCTCCATCAGGTGGATGTAGAGGTGCAGGACCCCCGGGTGTCGTACGCCGGCCTCGGTGGCGAGGGCGCCTTCCAGCACGGCCTTGGCCTCGGTGGTACGGGCCCCCTCGGCGGGCCGGCCGGTCCTGAGGTCCCACAGCTGCCAGGGGGTGAGGTTCATCGCGGCGTCGGCGTGCAGGGTGGCGATGTCCGGGTCGTCGGGCGCCAGTTCGTACACGACGCGCATCGCGTCCGCGTAGGGCTCGTTCCACACCGAGCAGTCCTCGACCGCCTCCGGCTGCGGGTAGCGGGCCCGCAGGGCGCCGATGAGGGCCCGCTCGACCGGGGTGGCGCGGGCGGCCTTCTCGTGAGCGCGTTCCACGGCGGTGTGCGTGCGCTCGACGGTCCTCACCAGTTCCTCACCGTCGAAGAATTCCCAGGGCTTGTTGTAGTTCGGACCGAGCGCGTAGGCGATTCCCCAATACGCCATCGCGCACTCCGGATCGGCCTCGGCCGCCCTTTCGAAGCAGGCGACGGCTTCCTCGTGATGGAAGGCGTACGTCCACACCAGGCCGCGGTCGAACCAGAGTTGGGCATCGGCGGAGGACGTGGTGACGGGACGGCTGTGCGTACCGAGGTCGTAATAGTCGCCCATGAGTTTCTCCTGGAAAAGCGGCCGGGGCCGTGAGAATAGCGGTTGCGGACACGCCCTCGATTTTCCGGTCAATTCTCGTATTTCCAGATTAGCGTTTCGGATAGCCGAGCGGTGCCCCGGCCGCTGGCATCAGACACCGGTCAGCAGCTGCGGTGCCAGGATCTTGATCATGGTGTTGGTCCAGCGGAGCTGCCGGAGCGTCTGCGGGTGGCAGTCGGTCACCACCGCCAGGAGCCGTTCGTCCCGCGTGGCCTGTGCCGCCTGGGCGAGCATCTCCCAGTGGAGCGAGTTCCGCGCGGCCGCCAGGTGCAGGTCACGCAGGTCGTTCAGCAGGAGCAGTCCCGTCTCGGGGCGCCGGCCGAGGGCTTCCGAGGCCTCTTCCCGGAGGGCGGCGAGCGCCCCGGGCGAGGGATTGCCGCGGGGGCCGGGCAGGTCCAGGCCGTGGTCGCGGCCCGCGTCGGCGATCCGGGCGGCGTGCTCGCGGGACCAGCGGGCGATGTCGAGGGCGACGTGATGGAACTCGTGGTCGGTGCGGTGCCGCGCGGCGGCGGCCAGCAGGTCCTGTTCCAGGTCGCGTTCGCCGTCGTGGAGGAGGCGCAGGACGATGCCGGTGCCGATGCCGGTCATGAGCCGCTCCCCTGCGTCGCAGTCCGGGCTCCGGTGGTGTTCGCGCGGCGGGCGACAAAAGTGAGGCGGGCCGCGCCGGTCTTGAACAACGGCTGTTTGGAGACCGGGTCCCAGTCGGTGACGATGGTCTCGTTGGCGGCGCGGCCCGGGCCGTCGTCGGGGGGACGGTGTCCTGCCGGTGTGTCCCAGTAGCCGTAGTGGAAGGGCAGGAACACCGTGCCGTCACGGATGGCGGTGGTGCGCAGCCGGGCCCGTACCGCCCCGCGTGGGGTCGTGACCTGCACCAGGTCGCCGTCGGCCAGACCCTGGGCCGAGGCCTCGGCGGGCGAGATCTCCGCCCAGACGTCCGGGGCGGCGGCGTTCAGCTCGGGCGCGCGGCCCGTCTTCGTCCGGGTGTGGAAGTGGTACACCGTGCGTCCGGTGATCAGTTGCAGGGGGTACTCGGCAGAGGTGTCCTCGTGGGGCGGCAGGTACTCGGCCGCCTTGATCACCGCCTTGCCGTGCGGGTTGAGGGCCCGGTACTCGACCGGTTCCACGCTCGCCCCGGTGACCAGGTCCCGGCCGTAGCTCTCACAGGTGTCGGGGTGGGCGAAGCCGATGCCGTCGGTGTAGAGGCGCGCGGTGCCGCCGGGGCTCTCGCCGGTGCAGGGCCACTGGATGCCGCTGCCGCCGCGCAGCCGGTCGTAGCTCAGGCCCGTGTAGTCACAGGGGCGACCGGCACTGCACCGCTGCCAGGCGGCGAACGCGGATTCGGGGTCGTGCCAGGTGATCAGCGGTCCGCCGTCCTTGTCACGGAAGTCCATGCGGGCGGCGAAGTCGAGGAAGATGTCCAGGTCGGGGCGCGCCTCACCGGGCGGTTCGACGGCCTTCTCCGACAGGTGCACCGTGCGGTCGGCGTTGGTCAGCGTGCCCGTCTTCTCGCCCCAGGTCGCGGCGGGCAGCACCACGTCGGCGAGCTGCGCGGTCTCGGTGAGGAACAGGTCCTGCGCGATCACGAACAGGCTGTCCCGGGCGAGGACCGACCGGATGCGGGACAGCTCCGGCAGGGACACGGCCGGGTTGGTGCCGGTGATCCACAGCATCCGGACCGAGCCCTGTTCGGCGTACCGGAAGATCTGCATCGCGTGAGTGGGCGGGGCGTAGTGCGGGATGGTCTGCGGTGCCACGTTCCACACGGCTGCCAGCTCCGCGACGTGCTCGTCGTTCTGCCAGTTGCGGAAACCCGGCAGGTCACCGTCGGCGCCGCACTCGCGGGTGTTCTCCGCACTGGGCTGGCCGTTCATCTGGAGCAGCCCGCAGCCGGGGCGGCCCAGCATGCCCCGGATCAGGTGCAGGTTGTTGACCTGGACGGCGGCGGCGGTGGCCTGGTGGGACTGGTAGACGCCCTGGAGGACGGTGGACAGCAGCCGCTCGGCACTGCCGAGGATCTCCGCCGCCCGCTCGATCTGCGCGCCCGGCACGTCACAGATGCCGGCCGCCCAGGCGGGTGTGCACTCCTCCACCATGGCGGCGAGTTCGTCGAAGCCGACGGTGTGCGCCTCGATGAAGGACCGGTCGGTACGGCCGGTGCGAATGATCTCGTGCAGCAGCGCGTTGAGCAGCGCGACGTTCGTGCCCGCGCGCGGGGCGAGGTGGACGTCGGACCGCCGGGCGACCGGGGTGTGGCGTGGGTCCACGCAGACCAGGCGGGGCGGGTCCGCGCCCTCCAGGCGGTCCAGCAGGCGCATCCACAGGACCGCCTGCGTCTCCGCCATGTTGTGCCCGAACAGGGCGACGGTGTCGGCGTGGTCGACGTCCTCGTAGGAGCCGGGCTGTCCGTCGCAGCCGAACGTCTCCTTCAGCGCTTCGGCGGCCGCCGCCGTGCACAGCCGGGTGTTTCCGTCCAGGTGGCTGGTGCCGATGCCGGCCCGGGCCAGGACGGCCAGGGTGTAGTACTCCTCCAGGAAGAGCTGCCCGGTGGTGTAGAGGCCGATCGCCCCCGGGCCCTTGTCGTCCAGCAGTTCCCTGGTCCGGGTCGTGATCCGGTTCATGGCGGTGTCCCAGTCGCGCTCCACCAGCCGGCCGTCCTCGCGCACCAGCGGCCTGGTGAGGCGGTCCGGGGAGGCGTTGGCCTGCCAGCCGTAGAGGTCCTTGGGGCCCAGGCGCCCGCGGTTCACCCGGTCCGCGGCCCGGCCCCGGACTCCGACGATGCGTCCCTCGCGCACCGCGATGTCCATCGCGTCGCCGTTGGAGTGGAGCACCGAGGCGGCCTGCACCCAGCGCTCCACGTCCTGTTCGCCGAGTCCCGCCGCGAGACGGGTGTCGGTCCGCGGCGGCCAGGGCGCGCCGGGCCCGTACGGCGTGCGCGCGCCCCAGACGTCCGTGATCCGGTCAGCCGGGGTGTCCACGGTGCACCTCCCACGAAGGATGACCCTGTCGTCCGCGGGTACCCTCGCCGGCATCGGTGACACAAAGCACGCGAACAGCCACTTAAGGTGCATAGACTGACACGGGCGGCGATCATCTTGTCGTTCGATCGTGGGCACCTTCGCCGGTGGGCTGGCACGGCCCAACTCCCGCTCCCTAGGATGTACTTCCTGTCCAGCCAGTCCGTTGGCGCGGCACCTTGCAGGGGGAACGATGCACTCCGAGAAGCAGCTGTCCACCGAGATCGACGCGAACGTGCCGACGGCAGCGCGCATGTACGACCACTACCTGGGCGGCAAGGACAACTACGCGGCGGACCGTGCCGCGTGCGAGGAACTCGACAAGGTCGTCCCCAGCACGCGCCGCCTGGCCCTCAACAACCGGCGGTTCCTCCAGCGGGTCGTGAAGACCCTCTCCGAGGAGTACGGCATCCGGCAGTACCTGGACCACGGATCCGGCCTGCCGACGCAGGACAACGTGCACCAGGTCGCCCAGCGCATCGACCCCACGACCCACGTGGTCTACGTCGACAACGACCCGATGGTGCTGGTGCACGGCCGCGCGCTGCTGGAGCAGGACGAGCGGACGACCGTCATCCACGCGGACATGCGCGAGACCGAGCAGATCTTCGGCCACGCCGACACCAAGCGGCTGATCGACTTCGACGAGCCGGTGTGCGTGCTGTTCAACTCGGTGTTCCACTGCATCCCGGACAGCGACACCGACGGGCCGCTGGCGGTGGCCCGGCGTGTGCGGGAGCGGCTCGCGCCCGGCAGCTTCATGGTGATGTGCCAGCTGGTCAGCGAGGATCCCGAGGTCCGCACCTTCGTCACGAACTTCATGGACCAGGCGACCCAGGGCCACTGGGGCCGCGTGCGCGAGCCGAAGGACGTGGAGACGTACTTCGAGGGCCTGGAGATCCTGGAGCCGGGGCTCGTCGAGGTCTCGACCTGGCGTCCGGACACCGAGGTGGCACCCCGTCAGCTCACCCACGAGTGGATCGAGTTCGGCGGTGTCGGGCGGATCCCGCTGGAGGGGTGACCGGGAGATGTGACCGGAGCGGGACCTCGTGAGGGGCGGCCGCCCCTCACGAGGTCCCGCGGGTCACGGGTAGCGCTGCTCCATCGTCTGCCGCAGCAGCTCCAGCGAGTCACGGGGCTTGAGCGCCTCGTCCGCCAGCCGGTCCAGCGCGATCCGGTACTCCTCCGTCTCGTCGCGGTCCTCCAGGAAGTTCGCGCTCTTGATGTGCTCCAGGTAGACCACGTCGGGCAGATCGAGACCGCCGAAGCGCAGGTACGTGATCGGGATGGCGGGGGCCGAGGCGTTGGTGACGCTCAGCGGCACGATCTGCAACGTCACATTGGACCGTCCGGCCATCTCGACGAGGTGCGCGAGCTGCTCCCGCATCACGTCGGTGCTGCCCAGGACGCGCAGCAGCACGGACTCGTCGATGATCGCCCACAGCTGCGGGGCGTCGGTCCGCAACAGCAGCCGGGCCCGGTGCCTGCGCAGTTCGACGCGACGCTCCACCTCGCTCGCGGGTGCGTTCGGCAGGCCGCGCTCCACCACGGCCCGGGTGTAGGCGGGTGTCTGCAACAGGCCGGGCACGTACTGGATCTCGAAGGTACGGATGGTGGCGGCGGCCTCCTGAAGCCCGACCAACCGGTCGAACCACTCGGGCATCAGCCGCTTGTCGTACCGCTGCCACCAGCCGGGCTCACCGGCCCGCTGCAGCAGCTTGAGCAGCACGGAGACTTCGTAGTCGTCGGTGCCGTACAGCTCCAGCAGGGCGCGGACGTCGTTCTCCGTCGGCGGGCGGCGGCCCTTGCCCGACTCGATACGGGACAGCTTCGCGGCACTGAACCCGACAGCGCGCGCCGCCTGGTCCTGGGCGAGCCCGGCGTCCTCACGGAAGCCGGCGAGCTGCACACCGACGAGCATCTTCAGCAGAGTCGGCGCCGGCTCGCGCCTGTCCAGGTAGGGTTCCAGACGGGAGATGCGATGCGACGCGGCGGACATCCTGACTCCCAGCAGACCGGCACAAGGACGACTAACACTATCGCACTTCACCGGGTCTTCACGCATCTGCCCGCAATGCCCCCGCAGAAGTGGGGAGTTGGGCTCCGCTTCTTCCCGAGGGCATGACGCGCCGCGCGCAACGGGACCGTTCCTACAGCAGGTGGTCGAACTCGCCGTCCTTCGCCCCGGCCAGGAAGGCCGCCACTTCCGCCGACGTGTAGACGAGGGCGGGGCCGTCGGGGTCGCGGGAGTTGCGCAGGGCGATCCCGCCGTCGACGAGGGGGGCGACCTCGACGCAGTTGCCTTCGGCGTTGCTGTGCCGGCTCTTCATCCAGCAGGCTTCCAACGAGCTCGCCCGCACTCCGTTCTGCACTGGTGGCACCGCAGTCTCCTCGCTGTTCTCGTTCCCCGCCGCGCACGGCGTGCCCGGCCGACCGGACGAGTGCGGGCGCGTCCCTTCGACCGCACTCGTCCCGGCTCGCGTACCCACGACGGCTTGATACTCACGCAATTTCTCGTGCAATTGCACGCGAGCGCCTTCAGCGTGGATAATAGCTGCGGCGTCAACCCCCGGGTCGACGCCCCGTCCTGACGTCGCATCAGGGAGATGCCGTGTCACCTGCGCAGCACGTGCTCCGGCCGCCGAGTGGGGCTGCGGCACACGCAGGCGCACCCGCGGCGGACCCCGCATTCCCGGCCGGCCCGCACACGGCCTCTCCGTACGGGGCTCCGCCCTCGGTGCCGACGACACTGCCGCAGTTCTCGGGTGCCCTGTCCGCCTCGGCCACGCTCCAAGTCGAGTGCAGCCGGGAGGGGTTCGCGCGAGCCCGGTCCTTCACCCGCGACACCCTGCACGGCTGGTCGCTCGACCACCGCTGCGACGACGCGACCCTCGTCATCACCGAGCTCACCGCCAACGCCGCCACGCACGCGGCACCGAGAGCCTCGAACGCGCCGGGCGTGCCGGAGATCCGGCTCGGATTCCTCCTGGACCCCGGCCACCTGCTGGTCACCGTCTCCGACCCCGACGACCACCCGCCGGTGTACCGGCCGGCGGGCATCGCCCTGGAGGAGCACGGCCGGGGGCTGTGCATCGTCGACGCCCTGTCCGAGGAGTGGGGCTGGGCCCCCAGTCCCCCGGCGGGCAAGACGGTCTGGGCCAGGATGTCGACCCGGCCCGCCCCACCCTGTCCACCCATCTGACACCACTGCCGCGGAAAGGCCCCTCGCCATGCGCAGCGCTTCGACGGAACACCCGAGCGGCGAGCGCCCCCAGCGCCCCGACGCCCCGGCCCGGAACACGTCGCTCACAGCACTGGACCGCGTGCCGTGGGGCGACATCCAGGACTCCACCGGTTCGGCTGCGGCCATCCCCCAGCTGCTCACCGGCATCGCGGGGGGTGACGCCGACACCGCCCGCTCCGCCCTCGACGACCTGCGGAAACGGATCTGCCAGTTCGGTTTCGTGGTGGAGCAGGCGACCGCGGCCACGGTTCCCTTCCTCTGGGAGCTGGCGAAGCAGCCGCAGGTGACCTGCCGCGCCCAGATCATCCGGCTGCTCAAGAGCATCGCCGACGCACGGCAGTGGGAAAGCACCGCCGCCGTCTATCCGAAGCTGCTGAACCACCGGGAGAACCCGGTGGTGTGGGAGCGTGCGGCGCGCCAGGCGGTGCGGTCCCGGCGCGGTGAGCTGGGCCGGCTGATGGCGGACGAGGACGGTGAGATCGCCCGGGCCACGACCGAGCTGGCCCGCTCACTGGGCGCCTGAGACTGCCGTACGTTCTCCTGTGGGCGGGGCGCACGTTCACCGGAGGGTCGCCGGCCCGTCCGGCCCGCAGACGTGACGAAACGGTGAGGACCCCCTGCCACCATGGGTGATGCCCCTCGCCTCCCGGGGCCGGGCAGTGTAGACATGGCACATGGTCCGACTCGTGGGTCGATCCGGGACTCGATCGCCCCTGCGGCCCGGCGCTGCGCCGTCGGCACGGCAGCGGCGGGAGGCGGGCTCGCCACGGTGGCAACCGGGGGCGGGGCTGCGGTCGGTGCTGGGCGGACGCAGCGTCGCCGGACAGGTGTTCCTGCTCGTCGTGGTGATCGTGCTGCTGCTGGTCGTGGCGGCCGTCGTGGCGCTGGTGCTGCAAGTGCGGCACGACACGACGAAGGAGGCCCGCAACCGTTCGCTCGCCGTCGCGGAGACCTTCGCCAACGCGCCGGGCACCGTCGAGGCGCTCCAGAGTCCTGATCCCACCGCCGTGCTCCAGCCCCGGGCCGAGGCCGCCCGGGAGCGGTCGAAGGTCGACTTCGTCGTCGTCATGAACACCGACGGGATCCGCTACACCCACCCCAAGCCGGACCGGATCGGGAAGAAGTTCGTCGGGACGCTCGCGCCGGCGCTGGCCGGGAAGTCGTTCACCGAGGAGATCGAGGGCACCATCGGCCCGCTCGTGCAGGCCGTGGTTCCGGTGAAGGACCCGGACGGCCGGGTCGTGGGCCTGGTCTCGGCGGGGATCACGACCAAGAACGTCGGCGGCACCGCCGACCGTCAGCTGCCCCTCGTCCTCACGGCCGCCGCGGTCGCGCTCCTCCTGGCGACAGCGGGCGCCGCACTGGTGAGCCGGCGGCTGCTGCGCCAGACCCACGGGCTCGGTCCGCACGAGATGACCCGGATGTACGAACACCACGACGCCGTGCTGCACGCCGTCCGGGAGGGGGTGCTGATCGTCGACGACGGGGGAACCCTGGTCCTCGCCAACGACGAGGCGCACCGGCTGCTCGGGCTGCCCGCCGACGCCGAGGGCCGGCACGTCCTCGGTCTCGGTCTCGACCCGGGCACCGCCGACCTGCTGGCCTCCGGACGCGTCGCCACGGACGAGGTGCACCTCGTCGGGGACCGGCTCCTCGCCGTCAACCAGCGGACGACGGACCGTGCGGGGGTGCCGCCCGGCAGCGTCGCCACCCTGCGCGACTCCACCGAGCTGCGGGCGCTGTCCGGGCGGGCCGAGACAGCGCGGGAACGGCTCAACATGCTGTACGACGCCGGAGTGGGCATCGGGACCAGCCTGGACGTGACCCGCACGGCCGAGGAGCTGACCGAGCTGGCCGTGCCGCGGTTCGCCGACTTCGTCACCGTCGACCTCTTCGACGCGGTGCTGGGCGGCGGGCAGCCGAACGCGGCGGCCTCGCTCAGCCGGACGGCGCTGAGCGGGATCCGCAAGGACGCGCCGCTCTACCCGGCCGGCGAGCGGATCAGGTTCGTCGCATCCTCGCCGCAGGGCCGCAGTCTCGCCACCGGCGGCCCCGTCCTGGAACCCCGGCTGGGCGAGGCCCCGGGCTGGCAGGCACAGGACCTGGAGCGCTCGGCGCAGATCGTCGCGTACGGCATCCACTCGCTGATCACGGTGCCGCTGCGGGCCGGCACCCTGGTGCTGGGCGTGGTCAGCTTCTGGCGCTGCGAGAAGCCGGAGCCCTTCGACGCCGACGAACTTGCCCTGGCGGAGGAACTGGTCGCACGGGCGGCCGTCTCCATCGACAACGCTCGCCGCTACACCCGCGAGCACAGCATGGCGGTGACGCTCCAGCGCAGCCTGCTCCCCCGCAACCTGCCGGAGCAGGACGCCCTGGAGATCGCCTACCGCTATCTGCCCGCGCAGGCCGGGGTGGGCGGTGACTGGTTCGACGTGCTGCCGCTGTCGGGGGCCAGGGTGGCGCTCGTCGTCGGGGACGTCGTCGGTCACGGGCTGCACGCCGCGGCCACGATGGGCCGGCTGCG
>NZ_WWIC01000052.1:0-117839 GCF_009872555.1 Streptomyces sp. SID5643 | reverse complement strand
GCCGCCGGCTGCCCCGCTCCCCCCGGCGTCCCCGTCCCCGGCTCCGCTCCCAGCAGCGCCTGCGGAACGACGAGCACCGCCTGCACTCCGCCGTAGATGTTGGTCTGGAGGCGGACGGTGATGCCGTGCCGCCGGGCGAGCTGGGAAACGACGAACAGGCCGATGCGACCGTCCGCGAGGAGCCGGGCGACGTTCACCTGGTCGGGGTCGGCGAGCAGCGCGTTCATCCGCGTCTGCTCCTCCAGCGGCATGCCCAGTCCGCGGTCCTCGACCTCGACGGCGAGCCCGGAGGTGACGAGGTTGGCGCGCAGCAGGACCTGGGTGTGCGGGGCGGAGAACACCGTGGCGTTCTCGACGAGTTCGGCCAGGAGATGGATGACGTCGGCGACGGCGTGGCCGCGCAGCTGCCCGTCGATCGGCGGCACGAGTTTGACCCGCGAGTACTGCTCGACCTCGGCGATGGCCGAGCGCAGCACCTCGGTCATGGAGACCGGGTTGCTCCACTGGCGGCGGGAGACGGCACCGCCGAGCACGGCGAGGTTCTCGGCGTGGCGGCGGATGCGGGTGGCGAGGTGGTCGACGTGGAAGAGCCCCTTGAGCAGGTCGGGGTCCTCCATCTCGTTCTCCAGCTCGTCGAGGATGGAGATCTCGCGGTGCACCAGCGACTGCAGGCGCCGGGCGAGGTTGACGAACACTTCCAGCTTCTGTTCGCTGCCGGCCTGGCTGGAGAGCTGGGAGGCCTGCACCACGGCGGTGACGGCGCCGTCGTGCGCGCGGGACAGGTCGGCGGAGAGAAGGTCGAAGTCGTCGGCGTCCTCGGCGGGGCCGCCGGGCCGGCTCTGCGGTGCGAGAGGGGGCGGCCCGTCGCCGCGGCGCAGCGTCTCGACGAGGGTGCGCAGGTCGGCCTCGCGCCGGGCGGTGCTGCGGCGCAGCACCCCGATGCGGTCGTGCACGGACCGGGCGGCCCGGTTGGCGGCGACCGCGGCGACGGCGATGCCGACCAGGGCCACGAAGACGGCGCCGCCGAGCACGGCCCACAGGGTGAGGCCCGGCCGCACTCCGGTGGACCGGACGGTGAAGAGGACGGCGGCGCAGCCGCTGAGGGCGACGGCGACCGGGGGCAACACCGCGAGACGCAGCAGCTGGGGCCGTATGTGGGTCTCGGGCAGCGCGGTCGCGGTGCGGACGGCGGGCCGTCCGTGCCGCCCGCCCTCACGGCGGTCTGCGCGCGCGGTCGGGGCGCGGAGGTGAGACATCGGTGTCCTCGTACTGGTCCGTCGGGCCTGGGTGCCAGGGGGGCTCGCGGGGGTGCGTCCGGGTTCGCGTGGCCGCTTGCGCGCGCCCCGGGCCGTACGCCCGGGCTCCCCTCGTTTCCGGCCGGCCCCGGCGCCACCGGGGCCCGCATGCCGGCCCGGGCCGTGGACGCCGGCATCACGAGCTCCGCCCCCGGCGACGCCCGCACCACCCCCGACGGCGGCGGCCTCACCGGCCCGGCCGCCCGCGGCTGTGGCCTCCATGTCGCCGGCCGCGCCAGTGCCGGCGTCGGTGGCGCGCGGGCAGCGGGGATCCCCGTCGCGTCGACTCCCTCGTCCGCCCTGCGCCTGCACGTGCCGACCCCCGCTCCCTTGATCCGCCCTGTTCCCCGACGGCCACTGACAGTAGTCGCCACCGCATCATGTGCGGTGGGCAGTTGACAAACTCATACGGTGAGCGTCCCGCTCTGGTATGAGGTCTCGTACGACAGACCGATAACACCGTCGCGCATCCGGCCGTGAACGAAACGAGTTCGATCCGACCTGGTCAGAAGCGGTCATGCAGAGACGGCGAGGGCCGGGGAGCCTCTCGCTCCCCGGCCCTCGCCGTCGGTCTGGCGTATGCCCCGCGTCAGCCCGCCGGGAGCGTCTCGGGATCCTCGGTGCCCTTTCCGGCCCGGCAGGATTCGTCACTCACAGTGTCGGCCTGGGCCATGGCTGCCGCGTCCGACGCGGTCTTGATGCCGGCTCCGGTGAGGGCCTGCGCTGCCGCGTGGCCGCCGGCCGGGGCGAGCGCCACCCCACGCCACCACGGCTCGGACGGGACGGTCTCCGCCGTGGGCTCGAAGGGCTCGCCCGGGCGGGGCAGGGCGACGGCGGCGCCCACGGCGTGTGCGGCTGCGAGCGTGCCCTCGCCGGGGTCCGCCCACGGATGCGTCGCCAGATTGAAGGTGGCCCAGTGGATCGGGAGCATCGGGCCGCGCTCCGGGCCGCCCTGGAGGTCGAGGTGGGCGCGCATGCCCTCCTCGGGGGTCATGTGGATGTCGGGCCAGAAGTCGGAGTACGCGCCGATCTGGATCATCGTCGCGTCGAACGGTCCGTACTCGGCGCCGATCTCCTTGAAGCCGTCGAAGTAGCCGGTGTCACCGCTGTGGTAGACCCGGTGCTCGTCCCCGGCGACGACCCAGGAGGCCCACAGGGTGTGCTGGGTGTTGCGCAGCCCGCGGCCGCAGAAGTGCCGGGCGGGGGTGGCGGTGAGACCGATCCCGCCGATCTCGGTGGTCTCGTGCCAGTCCAGCTCGCGCAGCCGGCCGGCGGACACGCCCCAGTGCTCCAGGTGCGCGCCGACGCCGAGGGGCACCGCGAACAGCGTGTCGGTGCCCGCGAGCGCCTTGATGGTGGGCATGTCCAGATGGTCGTAGTGGTCGTGCGAGATGACCACGACGTCGACCGGGCCGAGCGCGGCCAGCGGCAGGGGCACGGGATGCAGCCGCTTGGGCCCGGCGAAGGAGAAGGGGGAGCAGCGCTCCCCCCACACCGGGTCGAACAGGACGCGCCGGCCGTCGATCTCCGCGAGGACGCTGGAGTGCCCCATCCAGGTCAGCCGCAGGCCGGTGGCCGGGGGTCTGGCGATGTCGGCGAGGGTGGTGGAGTGCACCGGGACGGTGCCCTTCGGGGCGCGGCGGGGCCGGGTGTCCTTGTCGAAGAAGACCTTCGCGAAGTCCAGGGCCGAGCCCGAGGGCCGCGTCCGCGCGGGGCCGCCGGGGTTCTGGAAGACCCCGTCCTTGAAATGGGGCGATCTGCGGATCCGCGCCATGCGCTCACCGCTCGGGTCGGCGCCGAACGCCCCGGGCCGCAGCGCACGGAGCCCCGAGCTCAGGGTACGGAAACCGGCCACGGTACCTCCAGGTGGAGTCGGTCAGGCTTTCCATTATGGTCGGCCCCTCCGACATCACCGGATCGCAGGGGCCCCACGGGAGGGGATACTGACCGATGATTCAGTAATCCGGCGGCGAAGGAGCCCGTATGGCCACCCCCCTGCTGTCCCTCACCTGGACCGATCACCTCACGGGACGACAGGGCTTCCTGGTCGTCGACCGGCTGGTGCGCGGGGTCGCCAGCGGGGGTCTGCGGATGCGCGCGGGCTGCACCCTGGACGAAGTCGCGGGTCTCGCCCGCGGCATGACCGTGAAGGAGGCCCTGCACTACGACCCCGCGAGCCGCTACGTCCCGCTCGGCGGCGCCAAGGGCGGCATCGACTGCGACCCCCGGGACCCCGGGGCGTACCCGCTGCTGGTGCGCTACCTGCGTGCGATGCGGCCGTACATAGAGAGCTGCTGGACGACGGGCGAGGACCTGGGGCTCACTCAGGACCTGGTGGACCGGGCCGCCGCCGAGGCGGGTCTGGTCTCCTCGATCCAGGCCGTGTATCCGCTGCTGGACGACGAGGCCGGGGCCCGGCGGCGCCTGCGGGACGCGTTCGCGGTCGAGGTCGACGGCATAGGCCTGGACGAGCTGGTCGGCGGCTGCGGTGTGGCCGAGGCGACCCTGGCCGCCCTGGACCGGGCCGGTGTGCCGTACGCGGGGACGCGGGTCGCGCTCCAGGGTCTCGGCACCATGGGCGGGGCCACCGCCCGCTTCCTCACGCGCGCGGGGCTCAGGGTGGTGGCCGTGGCCGACCTCAAGGGCACGATCGCCAACGGGACCGGCCTCGACGTCGAGTCGCTGCTCGCCGCCCGGGACACCCACGGCACCGTGGACCGCTCGGCGCTGCGCCCCGGCGACCGCGAACTTCCCGGCGACGCCTGGCTGTCGGCCGACGCGGACGTGCTGGTGCCGGCGGCCGTGTCGTACGCGATCGACACCGCGAACCAGGAGCGGATCACCGCCCGCTGGGTGGTGGAGGCGGCCAACATGCCCGTACGACCGGAAGCGGAACTGCTGCTCGCCGCGCGCGGGGTGACCGTGCTGCCGGACGTCGTCGTCAACTCGGGGACGAACGCCTGGTGGTGGTGGACGCTGTTCGGGGACATCGGCGCCGACGCCGAGGAGGCGTTCGCGTACACCCGCCGCTCGATGCGGGCCCTGGTCGAGCGGATGCTGGACCGCGCGCGGGCCGACGGGTCGACAGCGCGCGCCGCCGCCCACGCCATCGCGGCGGACCGGCTGCCGGTGATCGCCGAGCGGTTCGGCTGGTTCCGGTGAGGTGCCCGCCCTCCGCGACGGCAGCCGTCACCGGCCGGCCGGACAGACCGGAACGCCCCGTCGAGGGGCCGCACGCGCGTGGGTAGGGTGACGGCGTGACGAGAGTCCGGCTGAGTGTGGCCCAGCGGCGCGGGGATCTGCTGCGGGCCGCCATCGAGCAGATCGAGGCGAGGGGTGTGGCGGCGGTCAGGATCGCCGACGTGGCCTCGGCGCTGGGCGTGAGCAACGCACTGGTCCTCTATCACTTCTCGACGAAGGAGCAGCTGGTCGCCGCCGCGTTCCGGCATGCGGCGGAGGGCGACCTGGCGCATCTGCGCAAGCTGCTCGGCCGGCGTTCACCGGCGCTGCGCCGGCTGCGGTCGGCCGTGCGGTGGTACGCCCCGACGGGGCAGGCCAAGGGCTGGCGGCTGTGGATCGAGGGCTGGGCGGCGGCGCTGCGCGATCCCGCGCTGCGGGAGGTCGCCCAGGACCTCGACCGGCAGTGGAAGGCGGCCCTCGCCGAGGTCATCGCGGAGGGCGTGGCCGCCGGTGAGTTCCGCTGCCCGGACCCGGCCGGCACGGCCCTGCGGCTCACCGCCCTCCTCGATGGCCTCGCCGTCCAGCTGACGTCCTACGCCGGCGCGGTGCCGCGAGCGCGGGCGCAGGAGTGGGTGGAGGAGGCGCTGCTCCGCGAGTTGGGCCTGGCGGAGGAAGCGCGGCTGACGCCCTGACGCGGCCGCCAGGCCGGGGCGTCGGGGCCGTCGAGGGCTTGCCCATGGCTGCGACGCCTGCGGGCCGCGCCGGTTTCCGGCCGGCACGGCCCGCAGGCGCAGAAGCCGCTTTCACGCCACCGGCGCGATCCGCATCCTGATGTCGTCCGGCGACAGCGCTCCCTTGGCCGTCACATGGTCGCCCGACGACTCCCCGCGCAGCCGGCGCCCGATCCACGGCACGAGGAACTCGCGCGCCCAGGCGACGTTGTCCCGCCGCATGTCGAGAGCGCCGCGCGGGGGCAGCTCGGGCCACGCCTGCTCCGGGTCGGCCGGCACGTCGAGGCCGAGCACCTGGCCGGCGCGGAGCGCCACGCGCGTGTGCCCCTCGGGCGACAGGTGCAACCGGTCGGCGTCCCAGGCCCTGCGGTCCCGCACGCTGCGCAGGGACCACAGGTCGAGCACCGGGCAGCCGTACCGGTCGGCGATGGCACGGACGTGTCCGTTGTACGTGGCGATCTTGCCGCGCAAGTGCTTGAGCACGGGCACGCCACGGGTGTCGAAGCCGGTCGTCACCATGACCGTGCCGGACACGGCGGTGAGCCGGGCCAGGGCACGCTCGAAACGTTCGGCCACCTCGTCCGGGTCGGTGCCCGGCCGGATGATGTCGTTGCCCCCGGCGCAGAACGAGACGAGGTCCGGGGCCATGTCGACGGCCCGCGGAACCTGGTCCGCCACGATCTGGTCGAGGAGCTTTCCGCGTACGGCGAGATTGGTGTATTGGAAGTCGCCCTCGGGCCTGCGGTCGGCGAGCAGGACGGCGAACCGGTCGGCCCAGCCGACGAACGCCCCGTCGGGGCCGGGGTCACCGACGCCCTCGGTGAAGCTGTCCCCCACCGCCACGTACGACCCGATCTCTGCTCTGCTGTCACTCTTCGAATCGTCTGCCACAGCAGCTCATGATTCACCTTCGAATGTGGCCTACGCGACCGTAGGAAAGGGTTGACGGACGGTGAGATAGCCCACTCCTCACGTGTTCGCCAACTCCGGAACAGCCCGCTGCCGTAGAGCCGGGCTGATCAGGAACCGGCGCCGGTGTAGCGGTGGACCTGGCCGTGGTGGTCGAAGTCGCCGCGGACCGGAAGTCTGAGCGGGGTCCGGGCCGGTGGAGCGGTCACCGGCCCGGAGGTGCGGAACTGTTCCGCGACACGTGCAGCTGATGTCCCCGGCCCACTGGGCTGCCACGGTGTTGTGCCCTGCACGGGACACACGCCACGACCTCGACCAGGCGGGGGCAGCGCGGGCACGCCTGACCTCGCCACCGGGGCCAGGCCGGCACCGCGGGGCCCGCGCGAGCCACGCGGTGCGGGAAACGAGGCACTTCCCCGGCGAACTGAGCCACTGCTGTTCCTCCGCGCGGTCCGTCAAACCGACCTGGAGGGGCCGGAGGCGGAGGTGTTCTCGCCGGACGGCGGCGGGCGGCGAAGGCGGTAACAGCTGTTACCATGCCGAGTATGGCGAAAACACAGCTGGGCGCCCGCGTGGACGAAGACGTCGCCGAACTCGCGAAGATGCGCGCCGCCGACCTGGGGCTGAGCATCGGGGACTACCTCGCGCGGCTGGTGCAGGACGACGCCAGCGGGCTGCGCGCCCGAGCGGTGGGGGCGGCCGCCCGCTTCCTGGCCGACCACCAGGCGGTCTTCGACGAGGCCGAAGAGGCCCAGCAGGCACACCGGGGAACGCACGCGGCCTGATGGACCTGCACATCGACGTTCCCTGGATCCTGCGGGTCGCCGAGGCCGCTGGAGCGGACGATCCGGCCCCCGATGACTACGGTGTCCCGGTCTCGGCGGTTGCCCGCCACCGGGCCGAGCTGTTCGAGCATCCCGTCTACGACGGCCCCTACGCCAAGGCCGCCGCCCTGGTACACACCCTGGGCCGATGCCGCTGGCTGGAGCGCTCCAACATGGCCGTCGCCGCCGCGTCCGGCGTCATGTACCTCGAAGCCGCCGGGATCTCCGTCAAGCCCGGCCGCGAGGACGCCGTCGCACTCAAGGACCTGCTCCTCGACCCCGCCTGCACCGCCGGCAGCATCGCCGCTCTGCTGCGGACCTGGCCCACCGCCGGCTGACGCCCGCAGGCCGGCCGGCGCCGCGGTTCGGTGTCGGCCCGCACGGGAGGCCGGTGAGCCGCCCCCGGCCCACCCGGGTCGCGCTTCCGTACCTGCCGGATCTGCACCGGGTGGTCGGACACGCCGTCCATCTGCGCGTCTGACGCGGCCGCCGGGCAGCACCGCCGGCACGGCAGGTCGCTCACCGAACGCACTGCCGCCCGCCCGCGTTCGGCGCACCTCAGCAGGTCTGCGAGGATGGCCGACAGCCGTCCGTGCCGGGTCCGGGCACCTGCGGGCGGTGCGAGGCAGGGGGTACGGGCAGCGGCCCGGCGGGCGGGAGAGCGGAGCGGTGGGGCACATGCCGGAGTACCCGGAGTACCTCGCCGCGGTCGTGTTCGCTGCGGGAGGCGTGGTCAACGCCCTGCTGGCACCGCACCGGTTCTCCACCGCCGTCCTGTTCTGCCTCGCGGTGACCTCCACCGGACTCGGCGTCGCCGGTCGCAGTGCGGCAGCCCACCCGACCATCGCCACCGTTCTCGCTTTCGCTGCCTTGTTCCTGGCGCTCGCGCTGGGCATGCTGCTGCTGGCCGACGGCGTCCTCCTGGTCCGGCGCTACGGACCGCAGGCAGCCCTGCTGGCGACCGGGGCCGCCGGCTGCGCGGTGCTGGCGGTGCTCGGCCTCGACGCGGTCGTCCACGTGGTCGGCGGCGAGGCGTTCGGTGCCCTCGTGGTCGCGGTCAACGCGGCCGCGGGATACCTCACTCTGCTCTTCCTGGTCTTCGCCGGCTACGTGTACGTTCGGGGCCGTAGCACCCCCCTGCCGGGAACCACCCATGTCGTCGTCCTGGGCGCCGGGCTCAACGGCGACCGGCCCGGCCCGCTGCTGACCCGCAGGCTGGAGCGCGCCCTCGCGATCGACGCCGCCCGCGCACCGGACACGCCTGGTGTGGTGTTCGTCGTCTCGGGCGGCCAGGGCGACGACGAGGTCTGCTCCGAGGCGGACGCGATGTCCGACTATCTGCGCGAGCGCGGAGTGCCCGTCGGCCGGATCGTGCGGGAAGACCGCTCCGTCAACACCGGGCAGAACCTCCGTTTCAGCGCGGCCCTCGTGGAGGACACCGCTCCCGGCCGCCGTGCCACGGTGGTCACCAGTTGCTTCCACGTTTACCGCACGACCCTGCTCGCCCGCCGCGTCGGCGTACCCGTGCACGTCGTGGGCGCGCCGACCTCCCCCGCCTACTGGCTGGCCGCGACACTGCGCGAATTCGCCGCCATCCTGTGGCTGGACCGCCTCCCCCTGGTCGGACTCAGCCTTCTCCTGGCAGTACCAGTGGCGACGACGGCCTTCGAGCACTGAAACGCCGGCCGCACACCTCGTGCCGGGCCCTGACCGATCCCTTGACGCGGCCGACGGCATGCGCACACACCGAAGGCCGGACCCGGGGATCGGGGTCCGGCCTTCGGCCGCGTGTCAGGCAGGTGGTCGTGCGGTGGGTCAGCCGACGGAGACGCCGTGGGAGCGCAGGAAGGCGACCGGGTCCACGTCAGAGCCGTAGTCCGGCGTGGTGCGGATCTCGAAGTGCAGGTGCGGTCCGGTCACGTTGCCGGTCGCGCCCGACAGGCCGACCTGCTGCCCGGCGGTCACGGTCTGGCCGGCCGAGACGGAGAGCTGGGACAGGTGGGCGTACTGGGCGTAGTGGCCGTCGTTCAGCCTGATGACGACCTGGTTGCCGTACGCGCCGCCCCAGCCGGCGGAGACGACGGTGCCGGCGCCGACGGCCTTGAGGGAGGTGCCGGTCGGGACGACGAAGTCGACACCGGTGTGGTAGCCGCTGGACCACATGCTGCCGGACATCCGGTACGGGGTGCCGACGGTGGCACCGGCCACCGGGAGGCTGTAGCCGCTCGCGTTGCTCTCGGCGGCGGGCTTGGCGGCGGCCGGCTTCGCGGCGGGCTCCGCCTTCGGGGCCGACTCGGCGGCAGGCTTCGCGGCCGAGGGCTTCGGGGCGGAGGCCTTCGGCGCGGACGGCGCCGAGGACTTCGGCGCGCTCGCGGCCTGCTTGCCGATCGACAGCTTCAGACCCGGGTGGATCAGCGACGGGTCCGAGCCGACGGCGTCGCGGTTGTCCGCGTAGAGCTTCTTCCAGCCGCCGCTGACGTTCTGATCGTCGGCGATCTTCGCGAGACAGTCGCCGGCCTTCACGGTGTACGTGCGGGGGCCATTGGCCTTTTCGGCGGCCTTCTTCTCGGCCGCCGGAGCGGACTGGACGGCCTTTTCCGGAGCCGACTGCGGGGTGGCGGCGTGGGCGCCGGCGGCCCCCATGAGCGGCAGCGCGAGAGCGGCTCCGCCGGTTCCGGCGACGGCGATGGAGCGGGTGAAACGCTGGGTCTTGGGACGGCGGTGCTTACCCTTCGCGGGCATGACGAATTCCTCTCCGTCGCCTGCGAGGTGAGCTGTCGGGTGCGGGCTGGAGATGCCCGGCCGCGCCGGGGCGCGGCTTAACCCCAAGCCGTTCCGGGAACCGGAACAGGCGTCTTACCTGTGGGTCCCCCGCTCCTGCCGTACGTCGGGTCAGTGTGTGCGGGCTCCGGTCGGCGGCAGGATTAGGCGTCCGTCCGGATTGGTGTGGAACGTAAGCGACCAGGACGCAAACGGACAAGCTTGCGGTTGCCCGTGACGGTGTTTTGCTTTGACGCGTCGCCACATCCGCGGTCACCGAGCGTGGATTACCGATCTCCCGCTTTCCTCAACAGCCCTGAACAACACGAGAATTACGTGCACATGGCAACAACGGATCGTCACGAATATGACGATGGTCACGCACCCCGACCCCATCTCCTTTACAGTCGGGGCACGTTATCCCTAAGCGGTTTAAGCTCCTTATTCGGACAGAAACGGCTACTTCCGCTTAAGGCGGACGACCGCGGCATCCAGATCCCCCCGCAGGCCCACGCGCAGCCCGTGATGAAGCAGCACGGCTCCCCGGTGAATTTCGCCCGTTTCGAGGCATTCGTACGATGCGGCCGGGTCGAGGGCGCACAACCGGAGAGCCGGTACGGGCTCGCCGTACCGCTGCGCCTGGAGCCAGGCGAGGACGACGGTCTCGTCTCCGAGGGTGTACTGCACGGCACTCAGTCCGCCCTGCGGGGGACGCAGCCGGTACTGGTCGCCGCGTTGCACCACGGGCCGGATCTCCTTGTAGAGCTCCACCCACTCCCGCGCCTCGGCGAGTTCCTCCCGCGTCCACCGCGTGAGGTCGCCGCCGACCCCCAGCACCCCGGCCATGGCGCTGACGAACCGGAACCTCAGGGAGCTGGCCCGCTGGTTGAGCATGACGTTCGGACTGTCGGTGACCCAGGCGGCCATGACCCGGGCCGGATGGATCTGACTGAAGCCGTGCTGGATGGCGAGCCGGTCGAGCGGGTCGGTGTTGTCGGAGGTCCACACCTGGTCCGTGCGGCTCAGCACACCGAGGTCGATCCGCCCGCCGCCGCCCGAGCAGGACTCGAAGGCCACTCCGGGATGGGCGGCCCGCAGCCGGTCCAGCAGGGCGTACAGGCCGCGCACGTGATCGATCCACAGCCGCTGCGGGTAGGGGTCGTCCGGCCAGCCGGCGTCGGTGAAGCAGCGGTTGAAGTCCCACTTGACGTAGTCGACGGGAGCGCCGGCGAGAAGCCCGTGGAGCTGCTCCCAGAGGTACTCCCGGACGTCCTCGCGGGCGAGGTTGAGTACGAGCTGATTGCGGAACTCCGTCCGCCTTCGTCCCGGTTGGTACTGCACCCAGTCGGGGTGCGCGCGGTACAGGTCGCTGTCCGGGTTGACCATTTCCGGCTCGACCCAGATCCCGAACTGCATGCCGAGGCCGTGCACGTGGTCGGCGAGCGGCTTCAGCCCGCCGGGGAAGCGGTCGGGGTTCGGGGTCCAGTCGCCGAGCCCGGCCCGGTCGCTGGTGCGCGCCCCGAACCAGCCGTCGTCGACCACGAACAGCTCGACGCCCATGGCGGCGGCCCGCTCGGCGAGCGCCCGCTGCTGCTCCTCGGAGATGTCGAACTCGGTGGCCTCCCAGGAGTTGAACAGCACCGGCCGGTCCCGGCCCGCGTCCGGGATCACATGCGCCCGCTGGTAGGCGTGCCAGGCGCGGCTCGCCCCGCCGAAACCGCCGTCGCTCCAGAGCCCGGCGAAGACCGGCGTCGTGTACGACTCCCCCGTGGCCAGCGTCAGCAGCCCCGAGTCGTCGTAGCCCGCGCCGCCGGTGATCTGCACGCGCGCATCCGGGAGCTGGGCCACGGAGATGCGCCAGGACCCGGACCAGCCCAGGGCGCAGCCGTAGACCTCGCCGCGCTCCTCGGTGGCGTCGGCGTCCAGGGCGACCCACGGCAGGTGCTGGTGCGAGGTGTGGCCGCGGCGGCTGCCGATGACCTTCTCGCCGTGGGTGAGGCCGGAGCGCGTCAGGCGTGACTCGGCCCCCCAGCGGCCGTGCAGCTGGGACAGCCGCCACGCGTCGCGGTCGGGCAGGGTCCAGGTCGCGGAGTCGGCGCGCAGCAGTTCGACGTCCGGCCCCCGGTTGTCCAGGGTCACCCAGCGCTCGACGACGTCCGTCGAGGAGGGCATGCGGTAGTGCAGCGTGACGGTCAGGTCGCCGTCGCGGAACCGGAGCCGCAGCTCGCCGTCCCCGGCGTCGTGCCCCTCGAATCGCCACTCGGTGCCGCGCCACCCGGCCGCGCGTACGGACAGGGCGGGGCGCACGAAGCGGGGGCCGCCCTCGACCGGGTACTCCTCGCGTCCGTCGAGCGGGGACTCGAAGGGCCAGTAGTCCGGCAGCGGCCGGACGGCGAGGGCCTCGGCGTCGGTGAGGCCGATACGGGGGCCCCAGTGCAGATGCAGCAGCTCGTCCCCGTCGGTGACATGGACGGCGTAGCTGCTGGCCGGCCCGGAGAGCACCCACGTACGACCGTCTTCGGAGATCTCCAGCATCATGCCCTCACAGATTCGAACAAGCCCGACCAGGTGCGACCAGGCGGCAACATCATCGGGGGCCGCGGGGACTCCGGGCAACGCCTGTGGACAACTCATTGCCCCAGGCAGGCATGTCGTATCGTCGAGTGACGCCCGGCGACGAGCCGCGTCGGCGGCGCCGAAGGGGAGGAGCCCTCGTGACACAGCAGGTCCCGTCGACCGAGCCCGAGCTGGCCGGAGTGCGCAACTTCCGTGACGTGGGCGGGCTTCCGACCGTGGACGGACGCCGGGTCCGCCCGGGAGTGCTGTTCCGCAGCGGCCACCTCGCTCACGCGACCGGGGAGGACGCGGCCTTCCTGACCACGCTGGGCCTGCACACGATCTTCGACTTCCGCAACGCGGCCGACCAGAAGCTCGAAGGGCCGGACGTCGCGCTGCCGGGCGTGCGCAATGTGAACCTGCCGCTGAGCGACCCCGCCGACGGCGCCGAGTTCTGGAAGATGGTCCGCGACGGCGACCTGGAGCAGCTCCGCGCGATCCTCGCGGACGGCAAGGGCGCGGACCGGATGACCGCCTCGTACCGCATGATCATCAAGGACCGCACCGATGAGCACTCCCAGGTGCTGCACGCGCTGGCGCAGGACAGTGTCCCCGCCCTGATGCACTGCGCCGCGGGCAAGGACCGCGCGGGTCTGTCCGTCGCGGTCACGCTGCTCGCGGTGGGTGTCGAGCGCGAGGCGATCGTCGACGACTACCTGAAGTCGAACGCCAAGCACCGCCGCTACAAGGTGCACCGCAGCAGCTCCGCCGCCTCGGCCTACTCCCCCGAGGTCATGGAGCTGCTCAGCCCCCTCTTCGACGCCCGCGCCGAGTACCTGACGGCGGCCTTCGACACCATCGAGGACACCTGGGGCGGCGTCGACACCTACCTGGAGAAGGGGCTGAAGCTGGCCCCGGAGACCCGGGAGCTGCTGCGCGAGCGGCTCCTCGACTGAGGCGGCCGGGCGGGCGCTACTTCGCGCCGACCTCGAACAGCAGGTAGATGAACGCGGCGAAGATGTGGCCTGCGATGAGATAGACGAACAGCCTCACCCACAGGGCTCGGGGGAACTTCTCCTCCATGTCCCTCATGAGACGTCTCCAGGGGTGGGGCCCAGGCACAGGGCGGCCGTGGGGCTCTGCAGCAGGGTGTGGACGAAGAGCAGCTCGACGCCGTCGTGGTCCTCGGCGGCGATCCGGTGCGGGGTGAGCGAGTCGAAGTGGGCGCTGTCGCCGGCCGCCAGCCGGTGCGTGGTGTCCCCGAGCCGCAGCCGCAGCCGGCCGCGCAGCACATGGAGCCACTCCTCGCCGGGGTGGACGCGCACGATGTCGCCCTGGGAGCCGTGGGGGACGCGGACGCGCAGGGCCTGCATACCGCGGCCGGGGGCGCCGGCCTGCCAGTAGGTCCAGCCGCCCGCCGCGGTGGGTTCCATGTCCGCCGCGCGGATGACGGAGTCCCGCTCGGCGACCGTCTCGCCGAGCAGCTCGGCAACCGTCGTACCGTAGATGCGGGCGAGTGCGAGCAGCATCGGCAGCGACGGCTGGCGCTGGCCGGTCTCCAGCCGTGAGAGGTGGGCGGGCGACAGCCCGGCGGCGCGGGCCGCGGCCTCCAGCGTCAGGGAGGCCTGGCGCCGCAGCGCCCGCAGCTGGGGCGCGACGGCGGGCAGGGCACCGGCCGCCGGTTCGGCCGGCAGGGCGGCCCCGGAGGGCCGCTCGGTCTCGGAGGAGCTCATGGCTCCATTCAGCCGGAGGGTTGCCTCTGCGGCAAATTTCTTGCCTCTCAGGCAAAAGCCAGTGGTTCAAGGAGTCCGGACACCGGCCCTCATCGGTTGGCGACCGCCTGCTTGACGAGCGTCTTGCCGAAGTCCCACACCAGCCCGCCGTTGTGGGCGTCGTCCATCACGGCCGTGAAGGCGTCGAGGAACCGGTCCACCTCCCGCTCGCCGATGATCAGCGGCGGGATCAGCTTGATCACCTCCATGTGGTCGCCGGAGACCTGGGTGAGGATCCGGTGCCGCTGGAGCAGCGGCACGACGACCATCTGCGCGAAGAGTCCCTTGCGGGCGGCCTGGAGCATGGCCCAGCGGCTGCGCAGCTTCAGCGACCTGGGCCGGCCGAACTCGATGCCGATCATCAGGCCCCGGCCGCGGACCTCGGCGAGCATCTCGTACCGGTCCGTGAGCGCGGCCAGCCGGGACCGCAGCTGCTCCCCGGTGGCCCGGACGTTCGCGACGATCTGCTCGTTCTCCATCACCGACAGCACCGCGAGGCCCGCCGCCATGGCCTGCGCGTTGGACCCGAAGCTCGCCGAGTGCACCAGCACCCGGTCCATGGACGAGTAGACCTTCTTGAAGATCCAGTCCTTGCCGATCGTGGCGCCCACCGGCACATAGCCGCCGGAGAGCGCCTTGGCCACGCACACCAGGTCCGGTTCCACGCCGTCCTCGTGCTGGTAGGCGTAGAAGTCGCCGGTCCGGCCGAGGCCCGTCTGCACCTCGTCGGCGATGAGCAGCGCCCCCCGCCGGTGCAGCAGCTCCTGCGCGGCCCGCAGCCAGCCGGGCGGGCCCTCCAGGACGCCCTTGCCCTGGATCGGCTCGACGATCAGCGCGGCGACGTCCCCCTTCTTCAGCTCCCTCTCCAGCGCGTCGAGGTCGCCCAGCGGGACGGCCGTGTCGGGCAGCAGCGGGGCGAAGCCGTCACGGAAGCCGGACTCGCCGTTCACGGAGAGGGAGCCGGTGGTCAGGCCGTGGAAGGCGTGGGCGCAGTAGAGGATCCTGGGCCTGCCGGTGACGAACCGGGCGAACTTCAGGGCGCCCTCGACGGCCTCGGTGCCGCTGTTGCCGAAGAACACCCGGTCCAGGTGCGGGCTGTGCGCGAGCAGCTTCTCCGCCAGCAGGCCCGGCAGCGGCTGGCAGTCGAAGCGGGTGAGATCGGCGAGCTGCGCGTCCAGGACGTCGTGCAGCGCCTTGCGTACGACGGGGTGGTGCCGGCCGAGGCCCATCACCCCGAACCCGGCGAGCATGTCCAGGTAGTCGTTGCCGTCCGCGTCGTAGAAGTAGGCGCCCTCGGCGCGCTCGTAGACCTTGTCGAAGCCGATGGTGTGCAGCATGCGCGGGAGCTGGTGGTTGAGGTGGCGGGTGTGCAGCTCGTAGCGCTCGGCTCCGCGCTCGGCCAGCAGCTTGCCGAGGTCGAACTCCCCGGCCTGCGACGACTCCGACGCGGACTCGGCGGTTGTCATTCCTGTGGCTCCTTGGACTGCTCTTCCTTGACGGCCAGGCTTGCGCTGATCCGTCCGGCGACCTCGACGGGTGTCAGGCCGATGTCGGCGAGCACCTCCCCGCGCTTGGCGTGCGCGAGGAACTGCCCGGGGATGCCGAACCGCCGTACCGGCACGTCGACGTCGGCGTCGCCCAGGGCCAGCGCCACGGCCGAACCGACCCCGGCCGCACGGCTGTTGTCCTCGACGACGGCGACCAGACGGTGCTCGGCGGCGAGCCCCGGCAGCGCCGGGTCGACGGGCTTGACCCAGCGCGGGTCGACGACGGTGCAGCCGATGCCGCGTGCTTCGAGCAGCTCGGCGGACTGGAGGCAGACCGGTGCCATCACGCCGACCGCCACCAGGAGTACCTGCGGCTCGGAGGAACGGTGCAGCACGTCCAGCCCGCCCACCCGGTCGAGCGCCGGGATCGACGGGCCGACGGACTCCTTCGGGAACCGCAGCAGCGTCGGCGCGTCGTCCACGGCGACCGCCTCGCGCAGCTGGGCGCGCAGCTGGTCGGCGTCCCGTGGCGCGGCGATCCTGAGCCCGGGCACGACCTGGAGCACGGACATGTCCCACATGCCGTTGTGGGAAGCCCCGTCGACACCGGTGACCCCGGCCCGGTCCAGCACGAAGGTGACCCCGCAGCGGTGCAGGGCCACGTCCATGAGCAGCTGGTCGAAGGCGCGGTTGAGGAAGGTGGCGTAGACGGCGACGACCGGGTGCAGCCCGCCCGTCGCCAGACCGGCCGCGGACACGGCCGCGTGCTGCTCGGCGATGCCGACGTCCCACACCCGGTCAGGGAACCGCTCGGCGAAGGCGCCGAGACCGACCGGATGCAGCATGGCGGCGGTGATCGCCACCACGTCCCGGCGCTCCTCCCCGATCCGGACGATCTCCTCGCCGAACACCGAGGTCCAGGAGGGGCCGCCCGCCGGGGAGAGCGGCGCGCAGGTCAGCGGGTCCATGACGCCCACGGTGTGGAAGTGGTCCTCCTCGTGGGCGAGGGCGGGCTCGTAACCGCGGCCCTTCTCCGTGAGGCAGTGGACCAGCACCGGCCCGTGGAAGCGCTTCGCGCGCCGCAGCGCGGACTCCACGGCCCCGGTGTCGTGCCCGTCGATCGGGCCGACGTACTTCAGCCCCAGGTCCTCGAAGAGGCCCTGCGGGGCGAACGCGTCCTTGAAGCCCTTCTTCGCGCCGTGCAGGGCCTCGTAGAGGGTGTTGCCGACCAGGGGCGTGCCCTGGAGCACGTCCTTGCCCCAGGCAAGGACCCGTTCGTAGCCGTCCGTCGTGCGCAGCGTGGCGAGGTGGTTGGCGAGGCCGCCGATGGTGGGGGCGTAGGAGCGTTCGTTGTCGTTGACGACGATGATCAGTGGGCGGTCCTTGGCGGCCGCGATGTTGTTCAGGGCCTCCCAGGCCATACCGCCGGTGAGGGCCCCGTCGCCGATGACCGCGACGACATGGCCCCTCTCGCCCTGCACCTGGCGGGCCTTGGCGAGCCCGTCGGCCCAGCCGAGGGCCGTGGAGGCGTGGCTGTTCTCGATGACGTCGTGCTCGGACTCCTCGCGCGAGGGGTAGCCGGACAGGCCGCCCTTGCCGCGCAGCTTGGAGAAGTCCTGGCGGCCGGTCAGCAGCTTGTGGACGTAGCTCTGGTGGCCGGTGTCCCACAGGATGCGGTCGACCGGCGACTCGAAGACCCGGTGCAGGGCGATGGTCAGCTCCACCACGCCCAGGTTGGGTCCCAGATGGCCGCCGGTCCTGGCGACCGCGTGGACCAGGAACTCGCGGATCTCTTCGGACAGTTCCCCCAGTTCCGTCTCGGACAGCGCCTTCAGGTCACGTGGTCCCCGGATGCTCTCCAGAATCGTCACGCTCGGGCCCCCTTCGCATTCCGTGCTGCTCAGCTCACGGTGACGGCCGGCTCCCCCGGCCCCACGCCGTCCTGCTCCATCTGCTCGGCGATCTTCATCGCCTCTTCGATCAGCGTCTCGACGATCTTGGACTCGGGGACGGTCTTGATGACCTCGCCCTTGACGAAGATCTGCCCCTTGCCGTTGCCGGAGGCCACTCCGAGATCGGCCTCCCGCGCCTCGCCGGGCCCGTTGACCACACACCCCATGACGGCGACCCGCAGCGGCACCTCCATGCCGTCGAGCCCGGCCGTGACCTCCTCGGCCAGCTTGTAGACGTCGACCTGGGCGCGCCCGCAGGACGGGCACGACACGATCTCCAGCCGCCGCTCCTTGAGCCCCAGGGACTGGAGGATCTGGATGCCGACCTTGACCTCCTCGGCCGGCGGTGCGGACAGCGACACCCGGATCGTGTCGCCGATGCCCCGCGACAGCAGAGCCCCGAACGCCACCGCCGACTTGATCGTGCCCTGGAAGGCCGGGCCCGCCTCCGTGACGCCCAGGTGCAGCGGGTAGTCGCACTGTTCGGCCAACTGGCTGTACGCCTCGATCATCACGACCGGGTCGTTGTGCTTGACGGAGATCTTGATGTCCCGGAAGCCGTGCTCCTCGAAGAGGGACGCCTCCCACAGGGCCGACTCGACGAGGGCCTCCGGGGTCGCCCTGCCGTACTTCTGGAGCAGCCGCCGGTCCAGCGACCCGGCGTTGACGCCGATCCGGATCGGCGTGCCGTGGTCCTTGGCCGCCTGGGCGATCTCCTTGACCCGGTCGTCGAACTGCTTGATGTTGCCCGGGTTGACGCGGACCGCCGCACAGCCCGCCTCGATGGCCGCGAACACGTACTTCGGCTGGAAGTGGATGTCGGCGATGACCGGGATCTGCGACTTGCGGGCGATGGTCGCCAGCGCGTCGGCGTCGTCCTGCGTGGGGCAGGCGACCCGGACGATCTGGCAGCCGGAGGCGGTCAGTTCGGCGATCTGCTGGAGCGTCGCGCCGATGTCGGAGGTGCGGGTCGTCGTCATCGACTGCACCGACACCGGGGCCCCGCCCCCCACCGCCACCGGACCGACCTGGATCCGGCGCGACGCGCGCCGCTCGGCGATCGGCCGGAGCGGCACCTCGGGGACGCCCAGCTCTACGGCGGTCATGGCCTCACTCCCGATTTCCGGAGACGGTCTCGCGCATGGCGCGCAGGGACTCCTTCAGCGATCCCATGGTGGCCAGGACGGCGGTGGGCTCGTAGCCGCAGTGCGCCATGCAGTTGGCGCAGCGCGGGTCCTTGCCGCGGCCGTACTTGTCCCAGTCGGTGTCCTCGACCAGCTCCCGGTACGTCGGCACGTACCCGTCGCTCATCAGGTAGCAGGGGCGCTGCCAGCCGAAGAGCGAGTAGTTCGGGATCGCCCACGCCGTGCACGGGAAGTCGACCTTGCCCTCCAGGAAGTCCAGGAAGAGCGGCGAGTGGTTGAGCCGCCAGCGCCGCCGGTTGCCGCCCGAGAAGGCCTTCTTGAACAGCTCGCGGGTCTGCTCCACGCCGAGGAAGTGCTCCTGGTCGGGAGCCTTCTCGTAGGCGTAGGCGGGCGAGATCATCATCTCGTCGACCTGGAGGTCGTCGTTGAGGAAGTTCAGCACCTCGACGATGGTCTGCGGGGTGTCGGTGTTGAAGAAGGTCGAGTTGGTGGTGACCCGGAAGCCGCGCCGCTTGGCCTCCTTGATCGCCTCGACGGCCTCGTCGAACACGCCCTCCTTGGCGACCGACTCGTCGTGCCGCTCGCGCAGCCCGTCGATGTGCACCGCGAAGGCGAAGTAGGGCGAGGGCGTGAACGTGTCCATCTTCTTGCGCAGCAGCATGGCGTTGGTGCAGAGGAAGACGTACTTCCGCTTGGCCACCAGCTGACGCACGATCTCGTCGATCTGCGGGTGCATCAGCGGCTCGCCACCGGCGATGGACACCATCGGGGCACCGGACTCCATGACCGCCCCCACGGCCTGGGCGACGGGCATCCGCTGTTTCAGTACCCCGGCGGGATGCTGGATCTTGCCGCACCCCTCGCACTTGAGGTTGCAGGCGAACAGCGGCTCCAGCTCCACGATCAGCGGGAACTTGTCCCGCCGGCGCAGCTTCTGTTCAGCCAAGTACGTAGCGACCTTGATGGACTGTCGGAGCGGCATGGCCATCTGGCTCACCTCCTGGGGAGCAGCAAGGAACGGTGCCATTCGAAGAAAGCGGGAAGGACGGAACGAAGGACACGGAAAGCTGATATTCCACCGCGCACCGTGCCGATCCGGACGAGTTCATGTTCAGGAGCGTCCACGACCACCCGGACGGCCGCAACCGGGCGCTCGCCCGCACGCACGGCGCTCAGGAGCGTGACGGCGGACTCCATGTCGACCGCGATCGCGCCGGTGGCGCGCAGAGCGGACCGTTCCGGGCCGCGCACGACGTGGTCGGAGCCGGTGAGCGGCCCGGTGTGCACCGTCCGGCCGGGCAGCGCGCGGGCCAGCTCCTTCACCAGCAGCTCGGTCCCGACGCAGCGCGTCGTGCCGCGCGCGTCGCGGGTCTCCTCGGCGACGACCAGATCACCGGGGTGCATGCCCGGCGCGAGCCCCGCGCAGAAGCCGGTGGCGAGGACGGCCGCGTCACGCAGGGCCGGGTCGGCCAGCACGCGGGTGACGGCCCGCTCGGCGGCCGCCGGCCCCATGCCCGTCCGCAGCACCGTGACCGGCCCGCCGGCCCCGCCCCGGCCGCCCGCGCGCAGGGCGAACTGCTCGATGCCGAGCGCGCAGGCGATCAGCAGCGGGACGGGAGCGGGCTGGGTGCTCATCAGCTCCCCTTGAGCCGGCCGGCGAAGGGCTCCCCGTGGACGTACCGGCCGAGTGCCGTGAGCGGGAACACCTGCCGGTAGAGGTGGTAGTTGATCGAGAAGTCCCACGGGAAGCCCGTCCCCGTGAAGTACGGCTCGTCCCAGGAGCCGTCCTCCCGCTGGGTGGCGGCGAGCCACTCGACACCGCGTTCGACGGCTTTGGAGTCGCGCTCCCCCGCCGCGAGCAGGGCCATCAGGGCCCATGCCGTCTGCGAGGCGGTCGAGGCGCCCCGACCGCTCCACTGCCGGGCGTCCTGGTAGGAGCGCAGGTCCTCGCCCCAGCCGCCGTCGTCGTTCTGGACCGACTCCAGCCAGGCCACGGCCCGCCGGATCGCCGGGTGCGCGGCGGGAAGACCGGCCGCGGTCAGGGCCGGGACGACGGAGCCGGTGCCGTAGACGTAGTTGACGCCCCAGCGCCCGAACCACGAGCCGTCCGGCTCCTGTTCGGCCAGCAGCCACTCGATGCCGCGCCGGGTGCGCGGATCGTGGGCGAGACCCTCCACCGCGAGCATCTCCACGACGTGCGCGGTGACGTCCGCGGAGGGCGGGTCGATGACCTCGCCGAAGTCGCAGAACGGCAGACGGTTGGGGAAGGGGCTGGTGTTGTCGACGTCGAAGGCCGCCCACGCGCCGTTCTTCGACTGCATGCCCAGCGTCCAGCGCATGCCGCGGACGACGGCCCTGTCGAGGCGCTCCGGGTCGTGGTGGGCGATCCGGCGCAGGGCGAGGATCACCTCGGCGGTGTCGTCGATGTCGGGGTAGTTGTCGTTGTGGAACTCGAACGCCCAGCCGCCCGGCGGCAGTCCGGGCCGCTGCACGGACCAGTCGCCGGGCCGGACGATCTCCTCGCCCAGCATCCAGTCGGCCGCCTTCACCAACTGCGGGTGATCGGGGGGCAGTCCGGCGTCGACGAGGGCGATCGCGGCCAGGCAGGTGTCCCACACGGGTGACTGGCAGGCCTCGATCATCCGGGCCCCGTCCTCGCGCCACACGGCGAACCGGTCGAGGGACGCCAGCCCCTCGCGCATCACGGGGTGTTCGAGGTCGTAGCCGAGCAGGTGCAGGGCGATGATCGAGTACACGGCCGGGGGCTGGATGCCGCCCCAGCAGCCGTCGTTCTCCTGCCGCTCGATGATCCAGCGGGCGGCGCTGTTCATGGCGGCTGTCCGCAGTCGGCGCGGGGCGACCTTCCGCAGGGCGTGCAGGCCCTTGTCCATCCGCTGGAACGCCCCGTCCCAACTGAAGAGCGGAGCCAGGGGCTTGGGCGGGCTGGGCCGGTCCGGGTCGGTGTGCAGCTCGTCGAGCGGGAAGGGCGCGGGGCGTACCGGCCGTTTCGCGGAGACGATCGTCAGCGGGACGATGGTCTGGCGCGCCCAGCAGCCGAAGTCGTAGATGTTGAGCGGCACCCACTTCGGGAAGAGGACCAGCTCCGGCGGGAGTTCGGGCAGGTCCTCCCACTTCCACCAGCCGAACAGGGCCAGCCAGATCCGGGTGAAGACCCGGGCGGCGGCGATACCGCCCCGCGCGCGGATCCAGGCGGAGGCCTTCGCCATGTGCGGTGCGTCGGGCGCGTCACCGGCCAGGCGGAGGGCGACGTAGGCCTCGATGGTGGCGGACAGATCGCCCGGTCCGCCGAAGAAGGTGGCCCAGGTGCCGTCCTCACCCTGCTCGCCGCGGATGAAGAGGGCGGCGGCCCGTGTGGTCTTCTCGTCGCGGATGCCGAGGAACTGACGGAGCAGCAGGTCCTCGGCGTCCATCGTGACGTTGGTCTCGAGGTCGCCCTTCCACCAGCCCTGGGCGTCCTGGAGGGAGAGCAGGAAGTCGGTGGCGCGCCGGGCGGCGCGGGCGGCGGCTTCCGGTACCCCGGCCGCCCCGGGGGTGTGCGTGTCGGTGTCGCTGGCCGCGGCGGCGCGGGGTGGCAGGGCCCCGGTGCTTCCGTCGGTCGTCGCTGTCATGGCTTCCCCTTCGTGCAGTCCTGCATGGCGTGCATCTGCTTGGGTCCGCCGTCGGCCGGTGCCCGTGATGAACTCACGGCACCGGCCGGCGACTACGCGAGGGCTATTCGGCCGATAGTGATCATCTCTTTCGTACGACGACGAAGTCCGCGAGGGCCGTGAACTGTGCCCGCACCCGGTCGGGCATGTCGACGGCGTCGAGGGCTTCGATGGCGATGGTGTGCTGACGGCGTGCCTCGTCGGCGGTCCACTCTCGGCCCCCGGCCTCCTCGATGAGGGCGGCCCGGGCCGCGAACTCCTCCTCGGAGAAGTTCTCGAAGTCGTGCGCCTTGGCGTCGGCGGCGAGGATGTCACCGAGCCGCTCGGAGGCGGAGCCGCCCGCCGCGAGGGCGGCCACGACCGGCAGGGACTTCTTGCGCTGGCGCAGGTCGCTCCAGGTCTGCTTGCCGGTGGAGACCGGGTCGCCCCAGATGCCGAGGAGGTCGTCGACGGCCTGGAAGGCGAGGCCCAGGTGGTAGCCGTACTTCTCCAGCGTGTCGGCGGTGTGGTCGTCGGCGCCGCCGAGCACCGCGCCGATGGAGCTGGCGCAGGCGAGCAGGGCGCCGGTCTTGTTGCCCTCCATCTCCAGGCACTCCTCGACGCTGACGCGGTCGCGGTGCTCGTAGGAGATGTCCTGGGCCTGGCCGTCGATCAGGGCGCGGCTGGCCGTGGTCAGGCGGCGGGTGGCACGGCCGGCCTCGACGGTGCCCAGTTCGAGGAGGACCTCGTTGGCGAGGGCGAACAGGGCGTCGCCGACCAGGATGGCCTGGGCGGGGCCGTGCACCTTCCAGACCGTGTCGCGGTGACGGCGCTGTTCGTCGCCGTCCATGAGGTCGTCGTGGAGGAGGGAGAAGTTGTGGACCAGTTCCACGGCGACGGCGCCGGGGATGCCGGTCTCGGGGGCGGCGGACATGACCTCGGCGGACAGCACCGCGAGGGCGGGACGCACGGCCTTGCCGCCGTCACCCTCGGCGGGCCTGCCCTGGGCGTCGATCCAGCCGAAGTGGTAGGCGGCAACAGTGTCCATGGGAGGTGCCAGGCGGTCGACGGCCGCCCGCAGTACCGGAGTGGCCAGGGTCCGGCCGCGCTCCAGCAGCGCGGTCACGTCCACCGCCTCGGCAGTCTGTGAGGCCGGGGGCACAGTGGGCACAGTCTCTCCTCTTGTTGCGGTACCGGGGGTGCGGGGGCCGCCTGCCGCGCCGGCCTGAGCCGGCATCATGCCGCCTCCTCGAACTCGAAGAGGGCTTGCGGACGGGGCCGGCCCAGGGCGCCCAGCACGGCGTCCGCCGCGCTCACACCACTGCGGACCGCACTCTCCATGGTCGCGGGCCACCCGGTGGCGGTCCACGCTCCGGCCAGGTAGAGGCCGGATGCCTTGGTGCGGGCGCCGGGCCTGAGGCGCCCGACGCCCGGGGCGGGAGCGAACGTCGCGGTGCGCTCCCGGGTGACGAAGAAGTCCCTCACTTCGGCGCCGCGGGCCGGCGGCAGCAGCCGCTCCAGCTCGGGCAGGTACCGCTCGCGCAGCACCGCGACGGGCGCGTCGATCTCGGCCTGCGCCGCCGACTGGGAGACCGCGAGGTACTGCCCCTCGTGCAGTCCGGACGCCTCGGTCCGGTCGAAGACCCACTGCACGGGGCTGCCGAGGGCGGTGAAGAACGGCCGGCCGAGGACCTTCCGGTCGTACACCACATGGAGGTTGAGGATGGGCGCGGTACCGATCTCCAGGAGCCGTTCGGGCGCGTCCAGGGCGCCCGCGGGCAGCAGTCCGTGCGCCTCGCGCTGCGGTACGGCGAGGACGACGGCGTCGGCCCGGAGCGCCTCGCCGGGGACCTCGACGGTCCACTGCCCGTCCCCGCCCGGGCTGACGGAGGTGACGCGGGTGCGCAGCTCGGTGCGCACGCCCGCGGAGTCGAGCGCCTTGCGGGCCAGCCGGTCGTGCAGGTCGCCCAGCGGGACGCGCGCCCAGCCGATGTCGGCCGCGCCGGGGTCGGACAGCAGGCCGGTCTTGAACACCATCGCGGCGAGCGCCAGGGACGCGTCACCCGCGACCGCGTTGAGGGTGGCGACCCCGACCAGGTCCCACAGGGCCTCGACGGCGCGCGGCGACTGGCCGTGCGCGGCCAGCCAGCTGCCGAAGTCCTGGGTGTCCAGCGCCGGGTCGGCGAGGTCGAGTCCCTTGAGCGCGAGCGCGGCCCGGCCCACCCCGGCCCGGTCGGCGAGCGACAGGTGCGGATAGGTGGCGAGGCTGCGCCCCAGGTGCAGCGGCACCGGCAGGGCGTCGCGCCGGAGTCTGCCCAGCCGGCGTCCCTCGGGCCGGTCGAGGTCCAGGACGGGTACGTCGAGCCGGTCCTGGAGCGGGGCGAGTGCCGCGCCCTCGATGCGGTCGAGGAACCAGCGGTAGGCGGTGCAGCAACGCAGGTACACGTGCTGGCCGTTGTCGACGGTGAGATCGCCGCGCCGGAACGAGAAGGCCAGACCGCCGAGTCGCGGCCTGCCCTCCAGCAGGGTGACGCGCATCCCGGCGTCGGCGAGCGCGAGCGCGGTGGTGACACCGGCGAGTCCGCCGCCGACCACGACGGCGTGCCGCGCCTGTGCCTCCGGTCCTGCGGACCGTGTGCCGTGGGTCATCGCGCACCCTCCCCCAGGGCCGGAGCGTGCTGCTCGAACGGTGCACAGCCGGCCGTCTCCGTCAGGGACGCGGACCCGCGCCGGAGGGTTGCCCGCCGGTTGCCTCCGACGGCTCGGCCGAGAGGCGCGTCGCACCCGCGCCCGGCCCGGGCCGCACCGCCGACGGCGGCCTCCGTGCCGTTCACACACGCCTCCTGACGGTCCGCCGGGTCACGTGCCGGGCGTCCATGCCGGACAGGCCGCGCACGGCGACGTAGGCCTTCTCCCGGCCGGGCAGGGAGACCCGGCCGCGCAGCACGGCCTGCGGGTCGCGTTCGATGCGGTCGAGGAGGCGGCGGTAGATGCCGGCCATGGCGGCGACGCAGGCGCCGCTGCGCCGGTCGAGCATGGGGAGCAGCCGGTAGCCCTCGGCGAACAGGGCGCGGGCCCGTCGCACTTCGAAGTGCACGAGGCCCGCGAAGTCGGAGCCCTCCGGTGGTCGCGGCCCGCTGAAGCCGGCCGAGCAGCCGAACTTGGCGAGGTCGTCGGCGGGCAGGTACGTGCGCCCGCCCTCGGCGTCCTCGCGGACGTCTCTGAGGATGTTGGTGAGCTGGAGCGCGAGCCCGAGCGTGTCGGCGTACTCCGGCGCGCGGTCCACCCCGCGCGCACCCGGTTCGGTGCCGAAGACGCCGAGGGAGAGCCGCCCGATCGCACCGGCCACGCAGCGGCAGTACACCTTCAGGTCGTCCCAGGTCTCGTACGTCTCGCCGCGGACGTCCATCAGGACGCCGTCGATGAGTTCGTCCAGACCGCCGAGCGGGATCGGGAAGGCCCCGGCGGCGTGCGAGAGGGCGACGGCGACCGGGTCGGTGTCGTCCTCGGCGACCTCGTCCTCGCGGATCCGGGTGAGCAGCGCCCGGGTCTCCTCCAGCCTGGCCACCTTGACGTCGTCGGCGAGCGCGCCGTCGCCGATGTCGTCGACCCGCCGCGAGAACGCGTACAGCGCCGACATCGCCCGGCGCTGGGGCGTCGGCAGCAGCCGGATGCCGTAGGCGAAGTTTCGGGCCTGGCGCCCGGTGACGGCCTCGCAGTAGCTGTAGGCGGCGAGTACCGGTGGGGACGCGTGTGGTTCCGACTCCACGGTCCGGATCACCCCTCTCCTCGCAGAGTCACGCCCACCTCACGCAGCAACCGGACCTTGCCGGGCTTGGGCGGGCCGGGAAGTACGTCGTATTCGGCGGCGGCGATCGCGTGCACGGCCGCCCTTCCCCCCGCCACGAACCCCGCGAGCAGCAGTTTCAGCCTGCCGTGGACGCTACCCACCAGGGGGGCGCCTTCATTCAGGAGGTCCCGGGCCCTTTGCGCTTCGTACGCAATCAGCGCACGGACCGGCGCTCCGGCGGATTTCGTGGCGAGATCCGCTTCCTGGACGTGGAAGCGTTTCATGTCGGCCGCGGGCAGATAGACGCGGTCGCGGGCCAGGTCCTCGGCGACGTCCTGGAGGTGCTCGACGATCTGCAGGGCCGTGCAGATCATGTCGGAGCGGCGGATCCGCTCGGGTGTCGAGGTGCCGGTGACGGCGAGGACGAGACGGCCGACGGGGTTGGCGGACAGCTCGCAGTAGGCGAGCAGGTCGTCGTAGGTCTCGTAGCGGCCGACGAGCTGGTCCTGGCGGTTGGCGGCGATCAGGCCGAGGAACGGCTCGGGGGTCAGCGAGCAGCGGCGCACGGTCGGCTGGAGGCGGCGCAGCAGGGGGTGGCGCGGGGTCGCGTCGAAGACCCGGCGCAGGTCGGCCTCGAAGGCGTCCAGCAGGACCAGCCGGTCCTCGGCCTCCCGCGGGGGCACGCCGAGCAGGCGGGCGTCGGCGCCGCCGGGGGCCAGATCGCCGTCGCCGATGTCGTCGACCAGGCGGGCGAAGCCGTAGACGGCCATCAGGTCGGTGCGCCAGGCCCGGGGCAGGAAGAAGGGGGCCACCGGGAAGTTCTCGCCGGCGGCCTTGTCGAGCGTGCCGCGCTCCGGATCGAGGGGGCGCGCCGTGCCGGTTCCCGTCACCGCCGGCTGCCCGGCGCGGGGACGGCACGTGCTGCGTGGAGCTGGGGAGTTTCCGAAGCCATCGCCGTCACATCTCCCGTTCTACACTGCCGACCCAATACACACTATTTCGGACACGCCGCCCAGCCGTCCGCACGGTGCTCCGACGGGCGGTGTCGCGCATTATTGCCCTGATTGCCGTGTTTCGGGACCGGTACAGCTTACGTTGTACAACGCGACACGGTTCGTCAGGGTGTACCGCACATCACGAGAACACACCGATTGGCCCCAAGATTCCCAAGATGGGCCGGAGTTGACGTTTCCTTTGCAGACGCGGGGCCCCGCCGGAGCAGTTCCGTCGGGGCCCTGGCCGAATCGGGCTACTTGCCCGTGAACTTCTCGTACTCCTTGAGCACCTCGTCGGTGGGGCCGTCCATGCGCAGCTCACCGCGCTCCAGCCACAGGACGCGGTTGCAGGTGTCGCGGATGGACTTGTTGTTGTGACTGACCAGAAACACCGTGCCCGCTTCCTTGCGCAGCTCCCGGATGCGGTCCTCGGAGCGCTTCTGGAACTTCCGGTCGCCCGTGGCCAGGGCCTCGTCGATCATCAGGACGTCGTGGTCCTTGGCCGCGGCGATGGAAAAGCGGAGCCGGGCCGCCATGCCCGATGAGTAGGTGCGCATGGGCAAGGTGATGAAGTCGCCCTTCTCGTTGATGCCGGAGAAGTCGACGATGTCCTGGTAGCGCTCCTTGATCTCCTCACGGGACATGCCCATGGCGAGCCCGCCCAATATGACGTTCCGCTCGCCGGTGAGGTCGTTCATCAGGGCGGCGTTGACGCCGAGCAGCGAGGGCTGGCCGTCGGTGTAGACCTTGCCCCGCTCGGCGGGCAGCAGACCGGCGATGGCCCGCAGCAGGGTCGACTTGCCGGAGCCGTTGGAGCCGATCAGGCCGATGGCCTCGCCGCGGTACGCCACGAAGGAGACTCCGCGCACGGCGTGCACCTTGCGCACGCCCCGCTCCTCGCCCCGCTTGATGATGCGGCTGAGGGCGGCGGTGGCGCTGCCCTTGCCGGTCTTGGCACCGTTGACGCGGTAGACGATGTGCAGGTCGTCCGCGACGACGGTGGGGATGCGCGCGTCCTGCTTCTGCTCAGCCACGGCCGTACCTCTCCTCCGCCTTCCAGAAGTACACGAAGCCGCCCAGGGCGAAGAGCACGGCCCAGGCGCCCGCGGCCGCCCAGACGTGGTCGGGGAGGAACTCCGAGCCGTAGTCGTCGATGAGGGCGAAGCGCATCAGGTCCATGTAGATCGCGGCCGGGTTCCACTGCAGGACGTTCGCGATCCAGGACGGCTTGTCCGCCAGGAAGATCGGGATGGAGAACATCACGCCCGAGGCGTACATCCACGTGCGCATCACGAACGGCATCAGCTGCGCGAGGTCGGGGGTCTTGGCGCCCGCCCGGGCCATGATCAGCGCGAGGCCGGTGTTGAAGCAGAACTGCAGGACCAGCACGGGCACGATCAGCAGCCAGGACAGGTCCGGGTAGTGGCCGAAGCCGATCGTGACGGCGAACAGCACGATCATCGAGAACAGCAGCTGCTGGAGCTGCTGGAGCGCGAAGGAGACCGGCAGCGAGGCCCGCGGGAAGTGCAGGGCCCGGACCAGGCCCAGGTTGCCGGAGATCGCGCGGACGCCCGCCATCACCGAGCTCTGCGTGAAGGTGAACACGAACACACCCGTGACCAGGAACGGGATGTACACCTCACGGGACATGCCGCGGTCGGCCTCCAGCAGCAGGCCGAAGATGAAGAAGTACACGGCCGCGTTCAGCAGCGGCGTGGCCACCTGCCACAGCTGGCCGAGCTTGGCCTGGCTGTACTGGGCGGTCAGCTTCGCGCGGGAGAAGGCGAGGATGAAGTGCCGCCGGTCCCACAGCTGACGGACGTACTCGATGAGGGACGGCCGGGCGCCGCTGACGGTCAGCCCGTGCCTGGCGGCGAGTTCTTTCGCCGTGAGGCCCTCGTCGGGCGCCGCGGGCGCGCTCACCGCGACCGTGGCGTCGTGCGTTGTCTCACTCACTAGTGGAAACTTTCGTCTTCGAGATGCTCGGCCTGTGCCGGGGTCTGGCATGAGCCGGGGCCAGGGTACGGCCCGTGGGCTCCCGGGTATCGCCGGTACGAGCTTGTCAGATGACGGGGGGCCGGCCCAGCCGGGTCAGCCGCCACACCGTACGCCACTTCATCGGCCGGCGGGGCCCGCACGAGGTGGCCCAGCCTTCGCGGAACCCGCCGAACCAGGCCCGCAGGGCGCTGCGGGAGGGCCGCCGCAGCAGGGTGAGCATCAACCACACCCCGAGGTACACCGGGACGAGCGGCGCGGGGAGGTTGCGGCGGGCCAGCCAGACGCGGTTGCGGGCGACCATGCGGTGGTAGACCGCGTGCCGCGAGGGAGCGGTCGTCGGGTGGTACAGCACCATGTCGGACCGGTAGTCGATCATCCAGCCCGCGTCGAGCGCCCGCCAGGCCAGGTCGGTTTCCTCGTGTGCGTAGAAGAACGCGTCCGGGAGGCCGCCGACGTCGGCGAAGACGCGGGTGCGGACGGCGTTGGCGCCGCCGAGGAACGTGGTCACGCGCGAGGAGCGCATCGGGTCGGAGGCGCGCAGCCGGGGCACGTGGCGGCGCTGGGTGACGCCGGTCTCGGGGTCGGCTATGCGGAAACTCACGATGCCGAGCTTCGGGTCGGCCTCGAACGCCTTCCGGCACAGCTCGGCGGTGTCGTGGCCCGCGAGCAGTCCGTCGTCGTCCAGGAAGAGCAGGATGTCGACGTCCCGGCCGGCCGGGCCGAAGGCCTCGATGCCGACGTTGCGGCCGCCGGGGATGCCGAGGTTCTCGGGGAGCTCGATGGTGCGGACGCCCTCGGGGACGTCCGGGACGGGCGAGCCGTTGCCGACGACGACCACCTCGACCCGGTCACCGTCCTGCTTGGCGACGGAGTCGAGCAGAGCGCGCAGCTCCTCGGGCCGGTTGCCCATGGTGATGATGACGGCGCCGACCTTCATGCCGCTCACTTCAGCCTGCTGGAGGCGAGGATGGACACCAGGTGCAGCAGGGTCTGCACCAGCGCGATGCCGGCCAGCACCGCGACGCCGAGCCGGGTGAAGAAGAGGTCACCGCGGGCCTGGTCGGCGATGGCCAGCACGAGGATCAGCAGGGACGCCTCGATGCCGAGGATGAGGCGGTGGAACTTCAGGGCGCCGGCGGCCTTGCGGGCGAGCGCCATGCCGGAGGAGCGCATCTCGGATGCGGCCTCCTTGACGGGGGGCTTGCCGGCCTGGTGCCGGGCGACGCCGACGAGGTCGGTCTCCGCCTTGATCAGGATGGCGCCGAGGGCGGCCAGGGTGCCGAGGAAGGCCCACAGCCAGTCGATGCGGCCACTGCCCCACAGGTCGGCGGCGCGCAGACCGAAGCCGGTGAGCACCGCGGCGTCGGTGAGGTAGGCACCGACCCGGTCCAGGTAGACGCCGTTGAGGGAGTACTGCTTCTTCCAGCGCGCGATCTCGCCGTCGACGCAGTCCAGCAGCAGGTACATCTGGACGCACACCACGCCGAGGACGGCGCCCGCGATCCCCGGCACGAGCAGTGCCGGGGCCGCGAGCACACCGAAGACGGTCATCAGGTAGGTGAGCTGGTTGGGTGTGACCCTGGTGTTGACCAGGTAGCGGTCGACCCGCAGGGACACCTCACGCATGTAGAGGCGTCCCATCCAGTGCTCACCGCTGCGCCGGTCCTTCACCCCCGCGGGGTGAACGACGGGGCGGAGTTCAGCTACCGATGGCCTTGACATAGTCGGCGTATGTGTCCTTGATCTGTTCGGTGTTCAGGTCGAGGTGTTCGAGGATGGTGTAGCGGCCGGGGCGGGTCTCCGGGGCGAACTCGACGGCCTTGACGAACTCGTCCGCCGTGAAGCCGATCTCGTCGGGCAGCACGGGCAGGCCGTGGCGGCGCAGCACCTCGGCCATGTACGCCGACTCGTCGTGCGCGCCGCGCAGCCACATCGCGAAGGCCGCGCCGAGACCGCACTGCTCGCCGTGGGAAGCGGCGCGTTTGGGGAACAGCAGGTCGAAGGCGTGGTTGATCTCGTGGCACGACCCCGACGCCGGCCGCGAGTCGCCCGAGATCGACATCGCGATGCCGGTGAGGACGAGCGCCTCGGCGAGTACCTGGAGGAAGTCGTTGTCGCCGACCCCGCCCGGGTGCCGGAGCACCGCCTCACCGGCCTGGCGGGCCATGGCGGCGGCGAGCCCGTCGATCTTCTCGCCGTTGACGCGATTGGCCAGTTCCCAGTCGGCGATCGCGTTGATGTTGGAGATCGCGTCACCGATGCCCGCGCGGACGAAACGCACCGGGGCCTCGCGGATGACGTCCAGGTCGATGACGACCGCGATGGGGTTCGGCACGCCGTAGGAGCCGCGGCCCGCGTCGTTGTCGAGGGTGGCGACCGGCGAGCACAGGCCGTCGTGTGCGAGGTTCGTCGGCACGGCGACCAGGGGCAGGCCGACGCGGGCCGCGGCGAACTTGGCACAGTCGATGATCTTGCCGCCGCCGAGGCCGACCACCGCGTCGTAGTGGCCGGCCTTTATGTCGCCGGCCAGCCGGACGGCGTCGTCGAGGGTGCCGCCGCCGACCTCGTACCAGGTGGCGCCGGGCATGCTCGGCGCGATGCGCTCGCGCAGCCGGGCGCCCGAGCCGCCGCTGACGGCGACGGCGAGGCGGCCGGAGTGCGAGATGCGCTCGTCGGCGAGGACACAGGCCAGATCGTCGAGGGCACCCGGGCGGATGTCGACGACGAGCGGGGAGGGGATGAGCCGGGTCAGTACTGGCACGCGATCTCCCGTCCGCGGGCGAGATCGTCGTGGTTGTCGATCTCCACCCACTTGACGTCGCCGATCGGCGCCACGTCGATACGGAAGCCGCGGTTGACCAGCTCCTGGTAACCGTGCTCGTAGAACTGCTGCGGGTCGGTCTCCCACACGGCCTTGAGCGCGTCGGCCAGCTCGGGGGCGGCGTCCCCCTCGATGAGGGTGACGCCGATGTACTCGCCGGTGGCCTCGGCGGGGTCCATCAGCTTGGTGATCTTCGTCATGCCCTTCTCGGGGTCGACGACGACCTTCATCTCCTCGTCGGCCAGATCCTTGACCGTGTCCAGGGCGAGGATGATCTTCTTGCCGTCGCCGCGGGCGGCGAGCAGCGTCTTCTCGACGGAGACCGGGTGGACGGTGTCGCCGTTGGCGAGGATCACCCCGTCCTTGAGGGCGTCACGCCCGCACCACAGGGAGTAGGCGTTGTTCCACTCCTCGGCCTTGTCGTTGTCGATGAGGGTGAGCTTGAGGCCGTACTTGGCCTCCAGCGCCTCCTTGCGCGCGTACACGGCCTCCTTGCGGTAGCCGACGATGACCGCGACCTCGGTGAGACCGATCTCGGCGAAGTTGCCGAGGGTCAGGTCGAGCACCGTGGGTTCGCCTTCTATGCCCGCGGGGCCCACCGGCACCAGCGCCTTGGGGAGGCTGTCGGTGTAGGGGCGCAGACGCCGTCCGGCGCCGGCCGCGAGCACGAGGCCGATCATGCGGTTTCTCCTTCATCGTGTACGGCGGGTGCGCCGCCCTTGTGGGCGCCGACCCAGAAGCGGATGCTCTCGACGAGCACCACGAGGGCCACGGCCACGGCCAGTGCCGTGAGCGCGACCGTGAACTGCGAGGCGGTGAGCAGCGCGGCGAGGACGGCGACGAGCAGCGTCCGCCCTTCGTGCCCTCCGAGGGAACGCACCAGCCAGGCGGGAGGCGCTCCGGCGTCGCCGCGGATGCGGTAGACCGTGTCGTAGTGATGGTAGGCGACCGCGGCGACCAGCCCGAAGGCCGCGGGAAGGGCTCCGTCCACGTCGGCTTTGGCTGCCAGGACGAGGACGGTGCCGTACTCGGCGGCGCGCAGGAACGGGGGGACCAGCCAGTCGAGGGCGCCCTTGAGGGGACGGGCGACGGCGAGTCCGGAGGTCAGGGCGTGGACGAGGGCCACGACGATCGGCCAGGGGCCGCCGAAACCGCTCAGGGCGGCGGTGAGGACGACGGCGAGGCCGCCCAGGAGGGCGACGGCGGGTGCGGTGAAGTCCGGCAGCCTGCGGGCGGGCTTCTTGAGCGCCTCGGCGAAGCCCTGGGCGAGCGGGCCGCTGTCCGCGAGGTCGGCCAGGGCCGCGGCCGCCCTGTCGGTGCGCCGGGCCTTGCGGGTCAGGGAGCGCAGCACCCGGCCGGCCGTGGTGTAGGTGGCCGCGAAGGCGCAGCCGATGAGCAGCGCGTAGAAGGTGATGCGGGGGGTCGTGACCGCTGTGAGTACCGCGATCATCGCCCAGCGCTCGCCGATGGGCAGGACGATCATCCGCCGGACCCAGACCGTCCAGCCGACGCTGTCGAGCTTGTCGGAGAGGGCGGCGGTGGGGCTGGTGTTGGCGGTGGCGTCGTGGTTGGCCTCGTTGAAGGAGAAGTCCACGACGTGCCGGCAGGTCTGAAGGACCATGGCGCCGAGGGCCAGCGCCCAGACGTCGTCGCCGCCGCGGGCGGCTCCGAGCGCGAGGCCGGCGTAGTAGGCGTACTCCTTGGCCCGGTCGAAGGTGGCGTCCAGCCAGGCGCCGAGCGTGGAGTACTGGAGGGAGTAGCGGGCGAGCTGTCCGTCGGTGCAGTCCAGCACGAAGGACGCGATCAGCAGGACGCCGGCCGCGACGAAGCCGCCGCGGGTGCCGGTGGCCGCGCAGGCCGCCGCTATGAGGGCGGTGAGCAGGGAGGCGGTCGTGACCTGGTTGGGGGTCAGGCCGCGGCGGGCGCACCAACGGGCGATGTAGCGGGAGTAGGGGCTGATGCAGTAGGTGGTGAAGAAGCCGTCGCGGGCCTTCACGGCCGACTTCAGGCGTACGGCCTCGTCGTCGACGTCCGTCACCGCCTGCCGGGCCTCGTTGCGGGCCTGCGGGTCGGCCGGGACGGCGGCGACGAGACTGCCCAGCTCGGGGCGGTGCACGGCGGTGCCGTCGGCGTCCAGGGCGGTGAGGATGCGGTCGGCGAGGCTGCTGCCGACCAGCGTGGTGCCGGCGCCCGCGGAGTTCTCGCGGGCCATGGCCCGGGTCAGGGCCCGGCGGCCGGCGGGCTGGGCCGTGACGGCGCCGGGGATCGCGGCGAGCGGGAAGCGGGGGTCGGTGAGGCCGAGGCGCAGCGCGTGCACGTGCCCCACGAAGCGGGCGTCGACCAGGGCGACCCGTTCGTCGCCCGGCACCTCGGCGAGGAGGGTCTCGGCCTCGGCGGCGTCGGTCGCGATCCGGAGGTCGAACCCGAGGGACCGCAGGTCGGCCTCGATCGACGATCCGGGGACCGGCTGGCCGGTGAGGATGGCGGTCGACAACCGAATTCACTCCCTGGGTACCGACGCGTCCACGCCGGTGATGTACATGGTGGGGGCGCCCTCTCCGGTGGCTCCCGGGCGGCATGTCGGCAGAGGCTATCGGATGCCGGGACGACCACGTTCACCGCCCGTTCGGCGGCTGGATCGACGTGGTTCGCACAAGCCTTTGCCGCGATCATCATCGTGGATCCGGGGCCCGCCCCACAAACCGCACCCCTAAGCGGACATCGAGGACATTGCCTGGGCGGCCGCCGTGGCCGCATAGGGTGGGCGACCATGACGTGGCTGATCACCGGCGGTGCCGGCTATATCGGAGCACATGTGGCCAGGGCCATGACCGGGGCCGGGGAGCGCGTCCTCGCGCTGGACGACCTCTCGGCCGGGGTGCCCGCGCGGCTCCCCGCCGAGGTCCCGCTGGTGCGGGGCTCCTCGCTGGACGGGGAGCTGCTGAAGCGGGTCTTCGCCGAGCACGGGGTGACGGGTGTGGTGCACCTCGCGGCGCGCAAGCAGGTCGCCGAGTCCGTGGCGCAGCCGACCCGGTACTACCGGGAGAACGTCGGCGGCCTGGTGACCCTGCTGGACGCGGTGGCCGAGGCGGGGATCGAGCGGTTCGTGTTCTCGTCGTCGGCGGCGGTGTACGGCGACCCGGGTGTGGACCTCATCACGGAGGACACGCCCTGCGCGCCGGTGAACCCCTACGGCGAGACCAAGCTCGCCGGAGAGTGGCTGGTGCGGGCGGCGGGGCGGGCGCACGGGATCTCCACCGTATGTCTGCGCTATTTCAACGTGGCGGGGGCCGCCGCGCCGGAACTGGCGGACACGGGCGTCTTCAACATCGTCCCGATGGTCTTCGACCGGCTGACCCGGGACGAGGCGCCCCGGATCTTCGGCGACGACTACCCGACCCCGGACGGCACCTGCATCCGTGACTACATCCACGTCGCCGACCTGGCCGAGGCCCACCTGGCGGCGGCCCGACGCCTGGCCGCCGGCGGCGGCGCGGGTGACCTGACGGTCAACATCGGCCGGGGCGAGGGCGTCTCGGTCCGCGAACTCGTCACGGTCATCGGCGAGGTCACCGGTGACCGCCGGCCGCCGCTCGTCGAGGAGCGCCGCCCCGGTGACGCCCCCCGGGCGGTGGCCTCGGCCGCCCGGGCGGCCGAGGAGCTCGGCTGGACGGCCCGGCGCGGAGTGCGCGAGATGACCGAGTCGGCCTGGCGTGGCTGGCTGCTGCACCACGGCTCCTGACCCACTGAGGGCGCCCTGACCTGCATATCGTTTCCGCAGGTCAGGGCACATGACAACGGTGTTCAGTGCCGCGTTGCACATACCCCCTCCCCGTAGTTCACTGGGCCCCCCGAGCACGATCAGGCGGACACAGGGAGCTGACTTCTCATGGGGGCTGGGCACGATCACGGGCACGCGCACGGCGCGGCGGCCGGCGGTACCGCGACCTCGGCGTACCGCGGCAGGCTGCGCATCGCGCTGGCGATCACGCTCGGCATCGTGGTCGTGCAGATCGTCGGCGGCGCCCTCGCCGACTCGCTCGCGCTCGTCGCGGACTCCGCGCACATGGCGACGGACGCCCTGGGTCTCGGCATGGCGCTGCTCGCGATCCACTTCGCGAACCGGCCGCCCAGTGACCGGGCCACCTTCGGCTACGCCCGCGCCGAGATCCTCGCCGCCCTGGCCAACTGCCTGCTGCTGCTCGGGGCCGGCGGGTACGTCGTGTACGAGTCGGTCCAGCGCTTCCTCACCCCCGCTCAGACCGAGGGCCGGCTGGCCCTGCTGTTCGGTGCGATCGGTCTGGTCGCGAACCTGGTGTCGCTGGCGCTGCTGATGCGCGGGCAGAAGGAGAGCCTGAACGTGCGCGGCGCGTTCCTGGAGGTCGCGGCCGACGCCCTCGGTTCGGTGACGGTGATCGTCTCGTCCGTGGTGATCATGCTCACGGGCTGGCAGGCGGCCGACCCGATCGCCTCGCTCGTCATCGCGCTGATGATCGCGCCCCGGACGTGGAAGCTGCTGCGCGAGACGCTCTCCGTGCTGCTGGAGACGGCCCCCCAGGGCGTCGACATGGCGGAGGTGCGTACGCACATACTCGCCACGGACGGTGTGGAGGACGTCCACGACCTGCACGCCTGGACGATCACCTCGGGCATGCCGGTGCTGTCGGCGCACGTGGTCGTCAGCCCGGAGGCCCTGAACGCGATAGGCCACGAGAAGATGCTGCACGAGCTCCAGGGGTGCCTCGGTGACCACTTCGACGTGGAGCACTGCACCTTCCAGCTGGAGCCGAGCGGGCACGCCGAGCACGAGGCGCGGCTCTGCCACTGACCGCGGTGACGCACGAGGCAGGGGAGACAGATGGGGCGCACTCCGTCATGAGTGCGCCGGGGAACGCAACCCTCCGCCGTGCGCCCGCGTCCTGAGCCCCACAGCTCCGGCACGGACGATTTTCCGCCTGCCTGGCCGGGCACGATCACCTACCGGGTCCCTTTCCCGGCCTCGGACCGGTGCCGGCCGCGGTCCGCGCCGCCGCGCGGGACATGCGGGCGTGCCGCGAAGTGCCGGGAGTGCCGGATTCGTACGGCAGACTTGGGGCGCGAAGACCGATGTGAAGGATGGGTATGCCGATCACACCTGCCACCGCGACGCACAACCCGTCGGACGGCACCGCAGACGCGATTTTGCTGGAACTGGTCGACGAGGACGGCGTGACGATCGGCACCGCGGAGAAGCTCGCCGCCCACCAGCCGCCCGGCCGGCTGCACCGCGCGTTCTCGGTGTTCCTCTTCGACGAGTACGGCCGGCTGCTGCTCCAGCAGCGCGCGCTGGGCAAGTACCACTCCCCCGGTGTGTGGTCCAACACCTGCTGCGGCCACCCCTACCCCGGTGAGGCGCCCTTCGCGGCGGCTGCGCGGCGCACGTTCGAGGAGCTCGGCGCCTCCCCGTCCCTGCTGGCCGAGGCGGGCACCGTCCGCTACAACCACCCGGATCCCGAGTCCGGTCTGGTGGAGCAGGAGTACAACCACCTCTTCGTCGGCATGGTGCAGGCCGTGGTGCGGCCGGACGCCGAGGAGGTGGCGTCGACGGTGTTCGTGACCCCGCCGGAGCTGGCGGAACGGCACGCCAAGGACACCTTCTCGTCCTGGTTCATGACCGTCCTGGACGCGGCCCGGCCGGCGATCAGGGAGCTGACGGGCCCGTCGGCCGGCTGGTGACCCGGGCCCCCGCGGGCCGGGGGTTCAGGCGAAGCGCGTGGGTTTGAGCGGCAGGGCGGCCCAGATCACCTTGCCGCCGCTCGCGGTGTACTCGACCTCGCACACGCCGCCCGCCTCCCGCGTGACCTCGCGCACCAGCAGCAGTCCGCGCCCCCCGGTCCGGCCGTGGTCGGTCTCCAGGGCCGTGGGCCGGTACGGGTGGTTGTCCTCCACGGACACCCGCAGCCACTCGGCGCCGACGGCCAGCTCGACGGCGATCGTCGGTGACAGCACCGCCGCGTGTTTCACGGCGTTGGTCACCAGCTCCGAGACGATCAGCAGCAGCCCCTGGGCCAGGTCGTCCGATACCGGCACGCCCTGACGCAGCAGCAGGTCCCGTACGGCGTGCCTCGCCTGGGGGACCGAGGCGTCGACCGCCGGTGCGGTGAACCGCCAGACCCCTTCGTACGGCAGCGGATCCGCGGGCCCGGGGCCGAGGGGCGCCGCGCCGCCCTCTGGGCGCGGACCGAACCCACGCCCGTCGTCGTCCATCGTCCGGTCGCCACCCTCGCGCTCGATTGTCGCCACACCTCGAGTGTTGGTAACGATGCACCTCGGACTCCGGGACTGAACAGAAGTCAGCAACTATCGAGCACTTCTGACCGTTGGCGTATGACACGGTCAGTTGTGGGACTGGTCCTGTCCCTGTTGTGCCGTCTCGGCGAACTATTCGGGTTGTACGGGTTTGGCCTCCGGATAGCATCCGGCGCATGAAGCCGCAGCTGGAGCACCGCGTGACCGACTCGGTCGCGACGGTCGTCATACGCCATCCCGAGAAGCGCAACGCCATGACGGCCGCGATGTGGCGCTCCCTTCCCGTCCTGCTGGAGGAGCTCGCCGGGGATCCGGGCGTACGGGCGCTGGTGCTGACCGGTGAGGGCGGCACGTTCTGCGCGGGGGCCGACATCTCGACGCTGCGGGGCTCGCCGGAGGAGGCGCAGGGGCTGGCCGTGCGGGCCGAGGAGGCGCTGGCCGCGTTCCCGAAGCCGACACTGGCCGCGATCCGGGGTCACTGCGTGGGCGGCGGGTCGCAGCTGGCGGCGGCCTGTGATCTGCGGTTCGCCGAGGAGGGGGCGCTGTTCGGGGTGACGCCCGCGAAGCTCGGCATCGTCTACCCGGCCTCCTCGACCCGGCGGCTGGTGTCCCTGGTGGGGCCGGCCACGGCCAAGTACCTGCTGTTCTCCGGTGAGCTGATCGCGGCGGAGCGTGCGCTGCGCAGCGGGCTCGTCGACGAGGTGCTGCCCGAGGGTGAACTCGGCAAACGGGTCGCCGAGTTCACCCGGGTCCTGGTGTCGCGTTCCCAGCTGACCCAGGCGGCGGCCAAGGAGTTCGCGGACGGGCGTACGGACCGGGACGCGCACTGGGCCGGGCAGGCGCGCGCGAGCGGCGACACCGCCGAGGGTGTCGCCGCGTTCCTGGAGCGCAGGCAGCCGCGGTTCGGCTGGAGTGTGCCTACGTCAGGGTGAGATCGAGGTTGGACCGGAGCAGCTCGACGAGGTGCGCCGGGGCCGTCTCGGGCGATCCGGCGTCGTAGGGCGGCTGCGGGTCGTACTCGATGGCGAGTTGGACGATCCGAGCGTGGTCGTCGCCGGCGATCCGGCCGAGGAGCATCAGGCCCATGTCGATGCCGGAGGAGACGCCGGCGGCGGTGACGTACTTGCCGTCGGTGACGACCCGTTCGCCCGTCGGCTCGGCACCGTGCCGCTCCAGCTCCTCCAGGGCCAGCCAGTGGGACGTCGCCCGGCGGCCGTCGAGGAGTCCGGCGGCGGCGAGCAGCAGCGAGCCGGTGCACACGGACGTCGTCCAGGTACTGGTCGCGTCGGCCGTGCGCAGCCAGGTGAGCAGGGGTCCGTCGGCGGCGAGCGGGAGGGGGCCCGGGCCGCCGGGGACCACGATGATGTCGGGGTGGGGTACGTCGGCCAGGGCCCGGTCGGCGATGAGCGCGAGGTTTCCGGAGTCGTTCCGCACGGGCCCGGCCTGCTCGGCGACGAAGACGGTCTCCGCGCCGGGCACCCGGCCGAGGGTCTCGTAGGGTCCGACGGCGTCGAGGGCGGTGAAGCGGTCGTAGAGGACGATGGCGATCTGCATGGGGTCCCTTCGGTCGGCCGATGTCGATGCGTTCAGGCTGTGGTCGCCGGGCGGAAGCGGCGGCGGTACTCGGCCGGGGGCGTTCCCAGGGTCCTGACGAAGGCCCGGCGCATGGCCTCGGGCGTGCCGTAGCCGCTGGCGCGGGCGATCTCCTCGACGCCGCCGGCCGTGTCCTCCAGCAGGCGCCTGGCGTGTTCGAGGCGGACGCGGTCCACGTAGCGGCCCGGTGTCATGCCGGTCTCGGCGCGGAAGGCGCGGGCGAAGTGGCGCGGCGAGAGGCGGGCGCGGGCGGCGAGGGTGTCGACGCCGAGGTCCGCGTCCGGGTGGTCGGTGATCCACCGCTGGACCTCCCGCAGGGGCTCGCGCCGTGCGGTCTGGGCCGCGAGCTGGGCGCTGAACTGGGCCTGGTTGCCGGGTCTGCGCAGGAACACCACCAGGTGGCGGGCGATGGTGAGGGCGGCGTCCCGGCCGAGGTCCTCCTCGACCAGGGCGAGCGCGAGGTCGATACCGGCGGTGACACCGGCCGAGGTGGCGATGTGCCCGTCGCGCACGAAGACGGGGTCGGGGTCGATCTCGACGGCCGGGTGCTCACGGGCGAGCCGGTCGCAGTACGCCCAGTGGGTCGTGGCCCGGCGGCCGTCCAGCAGGCCCGCGGCGGCCAGCACGGCCGCGCCGGTGCACACGGAGACCAGGCGGCCGGCGCGCGGGCCCCGCTCGCGCACCCAGGCCACCAGACGCGGGTCGGGCCGCAGGCTGCCCGTTCCACCGGGGACGAGGAGGATGTCCGGGTCCGCCGCGGTGGTCAGGGACTCGTCGGGGACGAGGGTCAGGCCGCTGGTGGTCCGCACGGGCGCGCCGTCCAGGGAGGCCGTGCGGATCCGGTACGCGCCCGGGGAGAGCAGTTCCGCGCCCGCGAAGACCTCCACGGGTCCGGTGACGTCGAGACTCTGCAGACCGTCGAAGAGGACGGCGAGAACCGTGCGCTGGACCATGCCGTCGATTCTTCGCGGGAGCCGAGTACGGCGGCAAGGACGAGTACCCCACCTTTCCTGCCAGGAGGAGCCGGACCGCCAAGGGCATACCAAGCGGTTGGTAACCTGCCGGGCATGACGACTGCCGCCCTGGAGCCGCGCGCCGGCCGACGCTGCCACAACATGCTCAACTCCCTGCACGCGACCCACTACTTCTCGCCCGACCTCGGGCGGGAGCTGGGCGCCGTCGGGGTCACCGACCCGCGCGCCGTGAACTTCGCCGTGCGCGCCGCCGCCCTCGGACCGGTCGGGGCCGGGGCCGTCACGGCGGCCTTCTACAACTACAAGTACGAGCTCGTGGCCCGGCACGTGCCCGCGGTGTGGGAGACGGCCGCACCCGCGCAGGTGCTGGCGGCACGCGCGCGTGCGGTCGACGCGACACTGCGCCGGCTGCTCGGCGGGGAGGCCCTGGCGTCGGCGGAGATGGCCGAGGCCGCCCGGCTCGCGCTGCACGCCGCCGAGGCCTGCTCGCGCGAGGCGCGCCCGCTCTACGCCGCCCACGCCGATCTGCCCGTCCCGGAGGAGCCGCACCTCGCCTACTGGCACGCGGCGACCCTGCTGCGCGAGCACCGGGGCGACGGGCACCTGGCCGCCCTGATGTCCGCGGGTCTGGACGGGCTGGAGGCGCTGGTGACCCACACGGCGACGGGCAAGGGCATGAACCCCACGTGGGTGCGCGCCACCCGGGGCTGGAGCCGGGAGGAGTGGGACACGGCGGCGGAACGGCTGCGCGGGCGGGGGCTGCTGGCGGCGTCCGGCGACCTCACCGACCGGGGCGTCGCACTGCGGCGGGACATCGAGCAGGAGACGGACCGTCTGGACCGCGCCCCGTACGAGCACCTCGGCCCGCAGGGCGTGGCCCGGCTGACCGAGCTGGGCGGGGTGTTCGCGCACGCGGCGCTCGTGGCCGGGGCGTTCCCCGCGGACCTGATCGGAAAGGGTGACGCATAGTGACGCGTCGATGAGGTACCCGCTCTCCACCGGCCGGCGCGGCCGGGAGTGAGAAAGGGGATTTCCGTGTTCCGTGCTATCGCAGACGTGCTGCGCCAGATCGGCGGGGCCATCGCCACCGTCGTGACGCTGCCCTTCCGGGCACTTGCCCGGCTCTTCGGTGGGGCCTCGTCCTCCACCCGCAGCCGCAGGGCCTGACGGGGATCCCGACCTGCCGGGTGCCGCCCTGATCCCCGAGTGTCCGTGTCACCTGCCACAATTGCCGCGCAACGTCAGCGGAGAAGGCGGTACGGGATCGTGACGACACCCGGGTCCATCGGGTCCATCAACGCAGTGACCATCGAAGCCAGGATCGCCGAGGAGCTCGGCGTACGGGAGCGGCAGGTCAGGGCCGCCGTGGAGCTGCTCGACGGCGGTTCTACGGTGCCCTTCATCGCCCGCTACCGCAAGGAAGCGACCGAGATGCTCGACGACGCGCAGCTGCGCACCGTCGAGGAGCGGCTGCGCTATCTGCGGGAGCTGGAGGAGCGGCGGACGGCCATCCTGGAATCGGTGCGCGAGCAGGGCAAGCTCACCGACGAGCTGGAGGCGAGCATCCGGGGCGCCGAGACGAAGGCGCGCCTGGAGGACATCTACCTGCCGTACAAGCCCAAGCGGCGCACCAAGGCGCAGATCGCCCGTGAGGCGGGACTGGAGCCGCTGGCGGAGGGGCTGCTCGGCGACCCGGGCGTCGAGCCCCTCGCCGCGGCCGCCGCGTTCGTCGACGCGGACAAGGGCGTGGCCGATCCGCAGGCCGCCCTCGACGGCGCCCGGGCGATCCTCACCGAGCGGTTCTCGGAGGACGCCGACCTGATCGGTGAACTGCGCGAGCGCATGTGGGTGCGCGGGCGGCTGGCCGCCAAGGTGCGGGAGGGCAAGGAAGAGGCGGGCGCGAAGTTCGCCGACTACTTCGACTTCGCCGAGCCGTTCACCGAGCTGCCCTCGCACCGCGTGCTCGCGATGCTGCGCGGGGAGAAGGAGGAGGTCCTCGACCTCGTCCTGGAACCCGAGGAGCAGACGGACGGGCCCTCCTCGTACGAGGGGATCGTCGCCCACAGGTTCGGGATCGCCGACCGGGGCCGCCCCGGCGACAAGTGGCTGAAGGACACGGTCCGCTGGGCGTGGCGCACCCGCATCCTCGTCCACCTCGGCATCGACCTCAGGCTGCGGTTGCGCACGGCCGCCGAGGACGAGGCGGTGCGCGTCTTCGCGGCGAACCTGCGCGACCTGCTGCTCGCCGCCCCCGCGGGCACGCGCGCGACGCTGGGCCTCGACCCCGGCTTCCGCACGGGTGTGAAGGTCGCCGTGGTCGACGCGACCGGCAAGGTCGTCGCCACGGACGTCATTCACCCGCACGTCCCGGCCAACCGCTGGGACGAGGCCATCGCCAAGCTGGCCCGGCTCGCGAAGGAGCACGCGGTCGAGCTGGTCGCCATCGGCAACGGCACGGCGTCGCGCGAGACCGACAAGCTCGCCGGGGAGCTGATCACCAAGCACCCGGAGCTGAAGCTCACGAAGGTGATGGTGTCCGAGGCCGGCGCGTCCGTGTACTCGGCGTCCGCCTTCGCCTCGCAGGAGCTGCCCGACATGGACGTGTCGCTGCGCGGCGCCGTGTCGATCGCCCGCCGGCTCCAGGACCCGCTGGCCGAACTGGTGAAGATCGACCCGAAGTCGATCGGCGTCGGCCAGTACCAGCACGACCTGTCCGAGGTGAAGCTGTCGCGGTCGCTGGACGCGGTGGTGGAGGACTGTGTGAACGGCGTGGGCGTGGACGTCAACACGGCGTCGGCCCCGCTGCTCGCCCGGGTCTCCGGCATCACCTCCGGCCTCGCCGAGAACATCGTGGCGCACCGCGACCAGAACGGGCCGTTCAAGGCCCGCGGTGAGCTGAAGAAGGTGGCGCGGCTCGGCCCGAAGGCGTACGAGCAGTGCGCGGGCTTCCTGCGGATCCGGGGCGGCGACGACCCGCTGGACGCGTCGAGCGTGCACCCCGAGGCGTATCCGGTGGTCCGGCGCATGGTGAAGACCACCGGGCAGGAGGTCGCCTCGCTCGTGGGCAACACCGGGGTGCTGCGCTCGCTGAAGCCCCAGGACTTCGTGGACGAGACGTTCGGTCTGCCGACGGTCACCGACATCCTGAAGGAGCTGGAGAAGCCCGGCCGCGACCCGCGCCCGGCCTTCAAGACGGCCGCCTTCAAGGAAGGCGTGGAGAAGATCTCCGACCTGTCCTCCGGGATGATCCTGGAGGGCGTCGTGACGAACGTCGCCGCGTTCGGGGCGTTCGTCGACGTCGGTGTCCACCAGGACGGTCTGGTGCATGTCTCCGCCATGTCGAAGACGTTCGTGAAGGACCCGCGGGACGTCGTGAAGCCCGGCGACATCGTCAAGGTGAAGGTGCTCGACGTCGACATCCCGCGCAAGCGGATCTCGCTGACGCTGCGGCTGGAGGACGAAGCGGCCCAGCAGGGACAGCAGGGCGGCTCCGGTGAGCGCCGGCAGCGGGGTGGGCGTCCGCCGCAGCAGCGGCAGGGTGGGCGTGGCGGCCGTGGCGGTGGCGGCGGTTCGCGTCAGGCGCCGCCGCCCGCCAACAGCGCGATGGCCGATGCGCTGCGCCGCGCGGGACTGGCCGACCCCAAGGGCGGCAAGCGCTGACGCTCCGCCGTGGGGGCCGTGGGGAGCTGCGGGGCCGTTGTGGCTGGTCGCGCCCGCGCGGCGGAGCCGCAGATCGAAACAGCCCCGCGCCCCTGGGAAAGGGGCGCTTCGCGCCCTTTCCGTTCTAGGGTTGCCGCATGCGTGCCATCACCTGGGAAGTGTCCGGCAGCCAGGGGTTCGAGACCGCCTGGGTCCAGCTCCGGGAAGGCACGCTGCGGGCGCGCGGGCGGGCCGTCGGTACCGTCAGTGAGCCGTACTGGATCTCGTACGAGCTGGAGACCGCCGAAGGATTCGTGACCAGGCGGTTGACTGTCACGGCGGAGACCGGGGCCGGGACCCACGCACTCGATCTGCTGCACGACGGTCAGGGCCGGTGGACCGCGGACGGCGAGCCGCTGTCCGATGTCGGTGGTGCGCTCGACTGCGACCTCGGGCTGTGCCCGCTCACCAACACCATGCCGGTGCTGCGGCACAGGCTCCACCAGGCGCCCGGCGAACGGGAGTTCCTGATGGCCTGGGTGTCGGTGCCGGATCTGGTGGTGCGGCCGTCGCGGCAGACGTACACGCATCTGGGCCCCGGGCGGGTCCGCTACTCCTCCGGCGACTTCCACAGCGACCTGGAGTTCGACGAGGAGGGGTACGTCGTCGACTACCCCCGGCTGGCCACGCGTCTGACCGTCCGTTAGCGCTCGGTCACCTTGCCGTCCGCCACCTCCAGGCGGCGGGTGACGTGCACGGCGTCCAGCATGCGGCGGTCGTGGGTGACCAGCAGGAGGGTCCCCTCGTAGGCGTCGAGGGCGGACTCCAGCTGCTCGATGGCGGGCAGGTCCAGGTGGTTGGTCGGCTCGTCGAGGACCAGCAGGTTGACGCCCCGGCCCTGGAGCAGCGCCAGGGCGGCGCGGGTGCGCTCGCCCGGGGAGAGGCTCGCCGCGGGGCGCAGGACGTGGTCCGACTTGAGGCCGAACTTGGCCAGGAGGGTGCGGATCTCGACCGGTTCGGTGTCCGGGACGGCCGCGCGGAAGGCGTCGAGCAGTGACTCCTCGCCGTGGAACAGCTTGCGGGCCTGGTCGACCTCGCCGAGCAGGACGCCCGAGCCGAGCCCGGCGTGCCCGGCGTCCAGCGGGACGCGGCCGAGGAGGGCCGCGAGCAGCGTGGACTTGCCGGCGCCGTTCGCGCCCGTCACCGCCACCCGGTCCGCCCAGTCGATCTGCAGGGAGACGGGGCCGAGGACGAAGCCGCCGCGGCGCACCTCGGCATCCCTCAGGGTCGCGACGACGGCGCCCGAGCGCGGGGCCGACGCGATCTCCATGCGCAGCTCCCACTCCTTGCGGGGTTCCTCGACGACCTCCAGGCGCTCGATCATGCGCTGGGTCTGGCGGGCTTTGGCGGCCTGCTTCTCGCTGGCCTCGCTGCGGAACTTGCGGCCGATCTTGTCGTTGTCGTTGCCCGCCTTGCGCCGGGCGTTCTTCACACCCTTGTCCATCCAGGAACGCTGCATCTGCGCGCGGTCCTGGAGTGCGCTCTTCTTGTCGGCGTACTCCTCGAACTCGTCGCGGGCGTGCCGGCGGGCGACCTCCCGCTCCTCCAGGTAGGCCTCGTAACCGCCGCCGAAGAGGTTGATCTGCCGCTGGGCGAGGTCGAGTTCGAGGACCTTGGTGACGGTGCGGGTGAGGAACTCGCGGTCGTGGCTGACGACGACCGTCCCGGCGCGCAAGCCGCTCACGAACCGTTCGAGGCGCTCCAGGCCGTCCAGGTCGAGGTCGTTGGTCGGCTCGTCGAGGAGGAAGACGTCGTAGCGGGACAGCAGCAGGGAGGCGAGTGAGGCACGGGCCGCCTGGCCGCCGGACAGGGACGTCATCGGCTGGTCCAGGCCGACCGCGAGACCGAGGGTGCCGGCGACGTCCTCGGCGCGTTCGTCGAGGTCGGCGCCGCCGAGGCCGAGCCAGCGCTCCAGGCTGGTGGCGTAGGCGTCGTCGGCCCCCGGCACCCCGTCGACCAGGGCCTGGGTCGCCTCGTCCATGGTGCGCTGGGCCTCGGCGACGCCGGTGCGGCGGGCCAGGAACGCCCGGACGGTCTCGCCGGGCCGGCGGTCCGGCTCCTGCGGGAGGTGGCCGACGGTGGCGGACGGCGGGGACAGGCGCAGTTCGCCCTGCTCGGGTGCGGTGAGTCCGGCGAGCATCCTGAGCAGGGTGGACTTGCCCGCACCGTTGGCCCCGACCAGCCCGATCACGTCGCCGGGCGCGACGACCAGGTCGAGGCCGGTGAACAGGGAGCGGTCGCCGTGGCAGGCGGCGAGGTTCTTGGCGACGAGGGTGGCAGTCATCAGAGCGCCGATCCTAACGGCCGGGCCGCTCAGGGGTTCACGGCCGCCACCAGGACGCTCCCGGCGGTGCGGGCCACGAGGAACGACCTTCCCCGCACGGCTTTCGCGTCGAGGGCGACGCGGTGCCGGCCCGCTTCGAGGACGCTGTCGAAGATCTCGTGGGTGTGGGTGCGGGAGAGCCGGTCGATGCGGTAGGCGGTGAGGGTGACACGGCAGGCGGAGGTGACCTCGACGTCCGCGCCTGCGCCGGTCGCGGTGAGGCCGGTGAGACGGCGCCGGCCGGCCGGGCTGCGGTCCAGGGCGTGTTCGATCTGGGCGACGAGGAGCGGGACGATCGGGGCGAGGCCGTCGACGTGGGCGACCGGGACCCCGGCCCGCTCGAAGGCGCGGCGGACGGCGGCACGTTCCTGCTCGCCGGCCGCGTGGCCGAAGGCGACGGCGCCGTAGCCGCGGAGTTCGTCCGGGGGCACGCCGTCGGCGTCATGGGCGATGTCGGCGCCGACACCGATGGCGCGCAGGGCCGCAGCGAGCTTGGCGAGGACGGCCACGCGGGCGCCGATCAGCAGCACGCGGCGCCGGGGATCGGACGCGGAGCCGTTCAGCAGGGCGCCCAGCGCCGTACGGTACTCGGCGCCGCGGAACCGGAACGGGCCGATGCCGTGGTAGCCGTTGAGCTCCAGATCGGCGTGTTCACCGGTCTGCCAGGCGAAGTCCCGCCAGATGAAGTCCTCACCGTCACTCTGGATGACCGCGGTGACGGCTCCGCAGGCCAGGTCCTCGCACTCGGGACAGCCGTAGACGACGTAACGGCCGCCGGGCAGCGGGGCCTCGCTCTCCAGGAGCAGGCTGCGGACCTGTGCGGTGAAGATCGCGGGAGGGACGTCGGAGGCGAGCGGGGAGACCGCGTCGAGGTCGGAGAGCTGGAACAGCAGCGGGCGTCCGTCGACGATGAAGTCCACGAAATCCCGGTGGACCTGGTAGCCACCGTCGTTGAGGACTCCCCCGGCCCGCATCGCGGGAGCCAGGCCGAAGGTCGCGTACTCGGCACACATGCTGTGAGTATCCCCACACTCGGCGTGATGTGAGCACGGCATGACACATTCCGCTACGGTCCGGGCATGGCAAGCGAGTCGAGTGGCGAGATCGTGGTGGTCGGTGGCGGGGTGGTCGGGCTGACGACGGCCCTGGCTCTCACCGGGCGCGGGTGGCGGGTACGGGTGTGGACGCGGGACGCCGTCGAGGCGACCACCTCAGCCGTTGCGGGTGCGCTGTGGTGGCCGTACCGGATCGAGCCCGTCGCGGCGGCGCGGAGGTGGGCGCTGCGGTCGCTGGACGTGTACGAGGACCTGGCCGCACGGGGCGAGCCGGCCGGCGTACGCATGGTCGAAGGGGTACAGGGTGAGACCCGCCTCGACGAGGCCGACACGTGGCTGGCGGGCCGGGTGCCGGGGCTGCGGGCGGCCACGGCCGGCGAGTACGCGGGGACGGGCCTGTGGGTGCGGCTGCCGCTGATCGACATGCCGGTCCATCTGCGCTGGCTGCGGGAGCGGTTCGTCGCGGCGGGGGGTGTGGTCGAGACGCACACGGTGTCCGGGTTCGCGGAGGTGGACGCGGACGTCGTGGTCAACTGCACGGGTCTCGCCGCGCGGGAGCTCGTGCCGGACCCCTCCGTGCGGCCGGTACGGGGGCAGCTGGTCGTCGTGGAGAACCCGGGGATCGACACCTGGCTGGTCTCCACCGACGCGGCCGGGGAGCACGCGTACCTGTTCCCGCAGCCGGGCGGACTCGTCCTCGGCGGTACCTCCGAGGAGGACGCCTGGTCGCTGGAGCCCGACCCCGCGACGGCCGAGGCGATCGTCCGCCGCTGCGCGGAGCTCCGGCCGGAGATCGCCGGGGCCCGCGTGCTGGAGCACCGGGTCGGTCTGCGGCCCACCCGGCCCGCGGTCCGGCTGGAGCGGGACACCCTGCCGGACGGGCGGCTCCTGGTGCACAACTACGGCCACGGCGGTGGGGGCGTCACCGTGGCCTGGGGATGCGCGGAGGAGGCGGCCGGGCTGGTGGCCGGCTGAGCGCGAGCCCGGGGGGGAACGGCGCGGGCGGTCCGGGTCGTGGGACCCGGACCGCCCGCTGCCTTTCGGGATCAGTGCTTGCCGATCGGGTCGCCCTCCACGTCCGGGCCGCGGCCCGGGCCGACGCGGAACTCGAACTCGCCGTCGTACTTCTTGTGTCCCTCCATGACGGCCATCTCGACGGCCTCGGAGCCCATCTGCTCACGCACGATCACCGGGTCGCGGCGAAGGTCGCGCATCAGGGCGACGCACATGAAGATCATCACGATGACGAACGGTGCCGCCGCGAGGATCGTGAGGTTCTGCAGACCGGTCAGGGCGTCGCCCTGCCCGCTGCCGACGAGCAGCATGATCGCGGCCACGGCACCGGTGACCACGCCCCAGAAGACCACCACGAAGCGGCCGGGTTCGAGGGCGCCCTTCTGCGACAGGGTGCCCATGACGATCGAGGCCGCGTCGGCGCCCGAGACGAAGAAGATGCCGACCAGGATCATCACGAGCAGGCTCGTGACCGTGGCGATGGGGAACTGCTGGAGCACGCCGAAGAGCTGGCCCTCCGGGGTCGCCTCCTTGCCGAGCTGCCCGTCCTCCTGCATCTTCATCGCCGAACCGCCGAAGATCGCGAACCAGATCAGGCTGACCGTGCTGGGCACGAGGATGACACCGCCGACGAACTGGCGGATCGTGCGGCCCCGGCTGATGCGGGCGATGAACATGCCGACGAACGGCGTCCAGGAGATCCACCACGCCCAGTAGAAGACCGTCCAGCTGCCCAGCCAGTCGGCGACGCCCTCGCCACCGCTCGCCTCGGTCCGGCCGGCCAGCTGGGGCAGGTCGCCGAGGTAGGCGAAGACGGAGGTGGGCAGCAGGTCCAGGACGATGATGGTCGGGCCCGCCACGAAGACGAACAGGGCGAGCACCAGCGCCAGCACCATGTTGGTGTTGGACAGCCACTGGATGCCCTTCTCCACACCGGAGATCGCGGACGCGACGAAGGCCAGGGTCAGCACCGCGATGATCGTGACGAGCAGCCCGGTGCTCACCTTGTCCATCCACTTCAGCTCCTGCACACCGGAGCCGATCTGGAGCGCGCCGAGTCCCAGGGAGGCGGCGGAGCCGAAGACGGTCGCGATGATCGCGAGGACGTCGATGGCCCGGCCGATGCCGCCGTTGGCGTTCTTCTTGCCGATCAGCGGGGTGAACACGGCGCTGATGGTCTGCCGGCGGCGCCTGCGGAAGGTGCTGTAGGCGATGGCGAGGCCCACCACGGCGTAGATCGCCCAGGGATGGAGCGTCCAGTGGAACAGGGTGGTGGCCATGGCCGTCTCCATGCGATCGCCGGAGTCGGCCGGGTTGCTGCCCGGCGGGGGCGTGCCGTAGTGCGACAGCGGCTCGCTCACGCCGTAGAACATCAGGCCGATGCCCATGCCCGCGCTGAACATCATCGCGACCCAGGACACCGTGCGGAACTCGGGTTCCTCACCCTCCGCGCCGAGGTGGATCCGGCCGTAACGGCTGATCGCGAGCCAGAGGGCGAAGACCACGAAGCCGGAGGCGGCGAGCATGAACGCCCAGCCGCCGTTGTGCATCAGGCCGCTGAGCATGCTGGTGGAGACGTCTTCGAGCGAGTCGGTCGCCGCGGCGCCCCAGACCACGAAGGCGAGGGTGAGCACCGCCGTGACGCCGAAGACGATGCGGTCGGTCTGCGGCCGGTCCTGACCGGGCAGACCCGCTTCCGACCCCGGCAGCGCGACTCCGTCCGGGGAGCCCTTGTCGCTTGGTCGTTCTTGCGTCACAGGCGGCACCTTTCATCTGGGAAAGCAGGGGAGGACCCAGGCCCTCCGTAACGCTGCTACCACGTGTGGCGGAATTTCACCCCTCTCAGCATGCGGTTTCGGATGAACCTCCGGTCAGGTGGTACTCGGCCCGGTCGTCGAGCAGCAGCGGCACGAGCGCCCGCAGGGGCTGGCGCAGGGGGACGAGCACCCCTGCCCGGTCCTTGCGCACGCGCACGCCGTGCAGGGCGAGTTCGTCGCCGACCTCGGCGTACTGGGCGGCGGTGAGCCGGTAGCCGCAGGGTGGATTCTGGATGATTTCGGCCGGTTCGGGCGGGTCGTTGTCGGCGCCGCCGACGTAGACCGGCCCGGTGGCGGTGTAGCCGGCGAGCCGGGCCCCCGTCGTCGCCGTCTCGATCGCGGTGCGGCGCTGGCCGGTGTATCCGAACAGGCCCTTGAGGGCATCGAGCTGGGAGGCGACCCGGCGTCGGTTGTTCAGGGCCTCGTCCGCCTTCTCCGCCTCGGTGAGCGGGTCCACGCGGCTTTCGATGAGCAGGCCGACAGAGTGCTTCACACCGGACATGTTGCGCAGAATGCGCTCCTGTCCGTCGCCGGCGACCTGCCGGACCGGCTCACCGGTCTCCGGGTCGGTCCAGATGCCGTAGGTGCCGGTCGAGTGTCCGGCCCGGCCGGCCGCGGGCCGGACGTACGCCTCGGACAGGGCCCTGGCCTCGTCGTGGACCGCCGCGTGGGTGTTGAGGTTGCGCGGCCACAGGTCGAAGAGGTCCTTGTCGTAGTACGGCGGGGTGGCGCCGTACTCGTGCAGGTCGTAGACGACGTCGGGACGCTGGTCGCGGATGAGGGCGGCCAGGGCGCGCCCCTCGGCCGTCTTCAGGGCGAGGTGGTCGCGGTTGATGTCGACGCCGTCGGCGTTGCCCCGCGTGTTGGCGGCCCTGCCGTCCGGGTTGGCGGTGGGCACGACCAGGACCGTGGTGCGGTCGAGGAAGCGCCGGGTGCGGCTGTCCCGGGCGTGGGTGAGGTCGCGGACGGTGGTCAGGCAGGCCTCGCGGCCGGAGGGTTCGTCGCCGTGCTGGCTGCACACGAGCAGCACCTTGCTCTGGCTCGGGCGGGTGCCGATGCGCAGCAGCTGGAGCGGGCGGTCCTGCTTCGTCGTGCCGAAGCGGGTCAGGGAGACGCGGCCACTGGAGCGGTCGACCGCCTTGAGGAAGTCCTGCTCCTCCGACTGCGTGGTCCAGCGGGCGCCGTTCGACTGTTCGAAGCCGGTGCGCGGCCAGGAGTCCGGGGCCGCCTGGGCCGGTGCGGCGATCAGGGAGGCCGTGAGGGCGGCCGCGGTCAGGGCGAGGGCGCCGGCGCGGGTCACCGGGTCTCCCCCGGGACGCGCTGCGTGGTGCGCGGCTCCCGTACGCCGTCCAGGATCGTGGCGTCGGGGGTGGCGAACGCGGTCCCCGCGGCGGCGCGGGCGAAGGCGGTGGTGCCGCCGACGAACGGGACGCGCGCCGAGGTGCGGGACAGGTCCAGCGTGAGCTTCGGCCGGTCGGCGGGCGGGTCGATGAGATCCTTGTCCGTGCCCGCGACGATCAGCGCCAGGCGGTGGCCCTTCGGGACGACGTGGTCGGTGGCCGCCAGGTCGAGCGTGATCGTGTACCGCTTGCCCGGGGTGAGCGGGGAGCCCTTGTGGTCGGAGGCGTGGTTGCCGAGGTCCGCCCAGCCGCGGCTGACGACGGTGTAGTCGACGTCGGCGGTCTTGGCCTTCGTCTCCTTGAAGCAGGGGCTGTCGCCGGTGGTGCCCGCGCCCCAGCAGGTGCGGTCGGTGAGGGTGGTGATGCCTTCGCCGGCGTCGGCGTAGTCGCGGATGGCGGCCGGGCCGATGTCCACGAGGACGGCGGAGAGATGAGCCGTCGGGGTGGAGGGGGTCGCGGTGACGGTGACCTCGGAGGAACCGGACAGGCGCAGGTCACGGGTGAGCGGCCCGGTGACGAAGCCGGCCTTCTCCGGTGTCGGCCGGTCGATCCGGGCGGCCCAGTCGGTCTCGCTCAGCTCCGGGTCGTCGGTGAAGCTCTCGGTGCCGTGGCCGCGCCGCAGGCCGAGGGTGCCGACGCCGGCCTGGGAGCCACGGTCGGGGCGCAGGGTGGCGGCCCGGGTGCCGCTCGGCGGCCAGACGCGTGAGGTGTCCCACCGGTCGGGCGCGCGTTCGATGTCGGCCATGGGCTCGCGGTCGATGCCGTTGTCCATGCCCATGAGTTCGTGGTCGAACCAGCGGTGCAGCGTCGTGACCCAGGCGCCGCGCCGGAAGTCGAAGGGGTCGACGTGCCCGGTCTGGGACAGCCAGATCTTGCGCTCGACACCGTTCTTCGCGAGGGCGTCCCACCATTGGCCGACGTGCTTCATGCGGACGTTGAGGTCCTGCATGCCGTGCACCAGGAAGACGCTCGCCTTGACCTTGCGCGCGGCCTTCACGTAGTCGCGCTCGGTCCACAGCGGGGTCCGGTCGCCGGTGCGCGGGGCGCCGTCGGTGAGCTTCTGCTGGACGGCTGCGCACTTGGCACGGGCGTCGGGGCTGTTGACGTAGTCCGACAGCCACGCGGGGCCGGAGTCGTAGAGGGGGGCGCCCTGCTGGAAGTAGTAGTCGTACCAGGAGGAGATGGCGCTGATGGGGACGATGGTCTTCAGGCCCTCGACGCCGGTGGCGGCCACGCCGTTGGCGATGGTGCCGTCCCAGCTCTTGCCGATCATGCCGGTGCGGCCGTTGGTCCAGCCGGCCTGTGCGCGGGTGGCGCCGGTGCGGCTCGTGTAGGCCTTGGCGCGGCCGTTCAGCCAGTCGACGACGGCCTTGGCGGACTGGACGTCGGAGCGGCCGCCGACGTCGACGCAGCCGTCGGAGCGATTGGTTCCGGCCAGGTCGACGCCGACGAAGGCGTAGCCGCGCGGGACGAAGTAGTTGTCGTAGTACAGCGGCATCTGTGCGACACGGCCCTGCGCGTCGTACGTCTTCTTCTGGCTCTCGTTGCCGCGCCCGCAGCAGGAGTAGTACGGGCTGGCGTCCATGATGACGGGGATCCTGCGGCCCTGCCGGGCGGCTTCGCGGGGGCGGACGATGTCGACGGCGACCCGGTCGGTCTTTCCGTCGCGGTCTCCGTCGAGCCCGGTGTCCACCCAGACGGCCTCGCGGATGGCGTTCGCGTAGGAGTAGACGGGTTCACTGCCGCTGGGTGCGGCCGGTGCGGCCTGTACGGCCGCCGGGGTGATCAGAGTGGCCAAGAGGGCGGCCGTGGCCGCCGTCGCGAGCGGTCTCCAGGTCGTGAAGCGCGTGCGTTTCGGCATGCGCCGGACGGTACATCGGTGAACTGCCGTGCAGAAGAGGGCAGCTGACGGACCGGCGTGTCCCGGGGGGCCTTCGGGGCGGGCGTCTCATGTCGGCCGAATGGCGATCGTGTGACAGCTGGGGCCATGGACATGATCAGGGGCACAGGGAGTCAATAGGCTCCGGACAGATCCCGGACAAGATCCCGGGCAGTCCCTGAAAGACCGCGGCACCCTACGACTTGGAGCCTTGCGTGCACCGCAGAATCATCGCGCCGGGAGCCCTGGCAGCGACCGTTCTCCTGCTGGCGATCCCGGCATCGGCCGCGCCCCACTCCCCCGGCGCGCCGGGCATCGGCGACCCCTACTACCCGGACCACGGCAACGGCGGCTACGACGTCTCCCACTACGACCTCCGGCTGAAGTACCAGCCGGCCACGGACGAACTGGAGGGCACGGCGACCCTCGTGGCCCGCGCCACGCAGGACCTGTCGAGCTTCAACCTGGACTTCCTGCTGGACGTCGGCGAGGTGCGCGTCAACGGAGCGAAAGCCTCGTTCCGGACCTCGGGCGAGCAGGAGCTGGAGATCACGCCGAAGACCCCGCCGGCCGAGGGCGCGCCCGTCACGGTCGTCGTGCGCTACCGCGGGGTGCCGTCGTCGAAGCGGGCCCACGGCTTCACGAGCTGGCACCGCACCCCGGACGGGGGTGTCGCGGCGAACGAGCCCGAGGCTGCCGCCTGGTGGTTCCCGAGCAACGACCATCCGCTCGACAAGGCGACCTACGACGTGTCCGTGCTCGTCCCGGACGGCACCCAGGCCATCTCCAACGGCACGCTCCAGTCGACGAGTTCGAAGCTCGGCTGGACCCGCTGGAACTGGCGGTCCGACAAGCCGCAGGCCACGTACCTCGCGACGCTGGCGGTCGGGAAGTTCGACATCACGACCGGCACGACCGAGGGCGGCATACCGGTCCTCAACGCCTACAGCAAGGATCTCGGCGCCCACGCCGGGGCGGCACGGGCGAGCCTGGAACGGACCGGGGAGATCGCGGACTGGCTCGCCGGGTACTTCGGGCCGTACCCGTACAACGCGCTCGGCGGGTACGTGCCGAACACGAACACCGGGTACGCCCTGGAGACCCAGACCCGGCCGTTCTACAGCCCGCGGCAGTTCGCAGGCGGGTCCAACGTGTCCGTCGTCGTCCATGAGCTGGCCCACCAGTGGTACGGCGACGAGGTGTCGCTCAAGCGCTGGAAGGACATCTGGATCAACGAGGGCTTCGCGCGGTACGCGCAGTGGCTGTGGTCCGAACACGAGGGCGAGGGCACGGCGCAGGAACTCGCCGACTACGTGTACGCCTCCCATCCGGCCGACGACCCGTTCTGGACGGTGAAGCCCGGAGACCCCGGCCCGGAGAACCAGTTCGACATCGCGGTCTACGACCGTGGCGCGCTGGCCGTCCAGGCCCTGCGCAACAAGATCGGCGACGAGGCCTTCTTCACGATCCTCAAGGGCTGGCCGGCGAAGTACGCCCACGGCAACGCGTCGGTGGCGGACTTCCAGCGGTACGCGGAGGAGGTGTCGGGCAAGCCGCTGGCCGCGCTGTTCGACACGTGGCTGTTCCAGCCCTCGAAGCCGGGGGTGCCGGCGGCCCGGGCCGCGGCGGTGGCCAAGGGGGCGAAGGGCGCGAAGGGCGTGTCCCAGCCCAGGTCGTGGAAGCGGATCGCTGCGACGAACGGGGTGCACGGGCACGGGGAGCACGAGCGGAGGCACTGACCGGCCAGGGCCGGCAGGGGCCTTCGAGCGCGTCCGGCGGACCCGTGGTCCAGGGCCGCCGGGCGGTGCGGGCCACTGCCGCCGGCAGCCGTTCGCCCGGCGGCGGTGATCACGCCGCCGGGTCGGCGGCACCTGGGCGCCATGGGTGCTCGATCGCGCGCTCGGGCGCGCCTGCCGGCGGTCCTCGAACTACGGTGGGTCCGGGTGCCGGGCGCTTGGGTCCGGCGGCGTTGTCGGGCCGACCTGGGAGCCGGACGTGCGGAACGTGGCGATCGTCGAGGCACCGTCCGTGCTCGGGCTGCGCCCCACCGGTGTCGAGGAGCTGCCCGGGGCGCTCCTGGGGGCCGGGCTGGCCGAGGGGCTCGGGGCGGCGCGCGCGGGCCGGGTCGATCCGCCGCCTTACGAACCCGAGCGGGACCGGGAGACGGGGCTCCTCAACCCGGGCGGCATCGCCGCGTACTCCGGCGCGCTGGCCGACGCGGTGGGCGGCGTCCTCGCCCGGGGCCGGTTCCCCGTCGTGCTCGGCGGGGACTGCAGCGTCCTGCTCGGCCCCCTGCTCGCGCTGCGCCGCAGCGACCGGCACGGCCTGCTCTTCCTGGACGGGCACAGCGACTTCTACCAGCCGTCGGCGGAGCCGGCCGGTGAGGTGGCCTCCATGGAGCTCGCCCTGGCCACCGGGCGCGGCCCGCGCGTGCTGGCCGACCTGGAGGGCCGGGGCCCGCTCGTGCGGGACGAGGACGTCGTCGCCCTGGGGTTCCGGGACGCGGAGGAGTCCGCGTCGTACGGGATGCAGCCGCTGCCGCCCGCGCTGCACGCGATGGGGCTGGACACCGTGCGCGCCCTGGGGGCGGCCGAGGCGGCCCGGCGCGCGGTCGGGCTGCTGACCGGCGGCGGCGCGGACGCCGGGTACTGGGTCCATCTCGACGTCGACGTGCTGGACGACGCCGTCATGCCCGCCGTCGACTACCGGCAGCCGGACGGGCTGACCTGGCAGGAGCTGGAGACCGTCCTGCGCACGGCCCTGACCGGCGGCGGTGCCGTCGGCCTCACCGTCGCGATCTTCAACCCCCGTCTGGACCACGACGGCACCATCGCCCAGCGCCTCGCCGGCTGTCTGGTACGGGCCTTCGACAGCCAGGGCTGAGCCGGCGGCCCGTACCGCTCCCTCACCACCCGCTACTTCGCCAGCCGCGACAGTTCCTCGTCCGCTGTCCGGGACACCCGGCGGCGAACGCCGAACCAGCCCGTGACCAGCATGGCCGCGATCAGCGGGATGAGCAGCAGGGTCTTGCGGCCGACCTCGGGGTCGTTCCACATCATGCCGAGGCAGGCCAGCAGGAAGACGATCGTGGTGATCTCCGTGACCGGGCTGAGCGGGAGGCGGAAGGACGGGCGGGTGACCTCGCCGACCTCGGCGCGGCGGACGAAGACCAGGTGGCAGACCATGATGATGACCCAGGTGCTGATGATGCCGAGGGAGGCGACGTTCAGCACGATCTCGAAGGCCTGGGCCGGCACGAGGAAGTTCAGGCCGACGCCGAGCACGCACACCGCGCAGGTCAGCAGGATGCCGCCGTAGGGGACCTGGCTGCGGTTCATGCGCGCGGTGAACTTCGGGGCGGAGCCCGCCATCGCCATGGAGCGCAGGATGCGGCCCGTGGAGTACAGGCCGGAGTTGAGGGAGGACATGGCGGCCGTGAGGACCACCAGGTTCATCACGTCGCCCGCGGCCGGGACGCCGATCTTCGACAGCACCGTGACGAAGGGACTCTGGTCGGCCGAGTAGACCGAGCCCGGCAGCAGCAGGGCCAGCAGGACGACCGAGCCGACGTAGAAGAGGCCCACCCGCCACATGATCGAGTTCACCGCGCGCGGGACGACCTTCTCCGGCTCGGCGGTCTCGCCCGCGGCGACGCCGACCAGCTCCAGCGCGGCGTACGCGAAGATCACGCCCTGCATGACGAGGACGACCGGCATCATGCCGTGCGGGAAGACGCCGCCGTTGTCGGTGATGACGCTCAGGCCCGGGGTCTGCCCGCCCACCTCGTGCTGCGTGGCGAGCAGGAAGATGCCGATGAGCATGAAGCCGACGAGCGTGGCGACCTTGATGATCGAGAACCAGAACTCCATCTCGCCGAAGATCTTCACCGAGATCAGGTTCACCGCCAGAACGACCGCGAGGGCGACCAGCGCGAGCACCCACTGCGGGATATCGGTGAACAGGCTCCAGTAGTGCGTGTAGAGCGCGATCGCGGTGATGTCGGCGATGCCGGTGGTCGACCAGTTGAGGAAGTACATCCAGCCGGCGACGTACGCGCCCTTCTCGCCGAGGAACTCGCGCGCGTACGACACGAAAGAGCCCGAGGACGGGCGGTAGAGCACGAGCTCACCGAGGGCCCGGACCACGAAGAAGGCGAAGACGCCGCAGACCAGGTAGGCGATCGCCAGCGCCGGGCCGGCGTTGTGGAGGCGGCCGCCCGCACCCAGGAAGAGCCCGGTGCCGATCGCGCCTCCGATGGCGATCATGTTGACGTGGCGGGCCTTGAGGTCCTTGCTGTAACCGGCGTCGCCCGCGTCCGCGGGCACCTGCGCCGCGTCACGGGGGATTGCGGCTGCTGCCGTGTTCACGGCGTCCTTGCTCACGGTGGATCCACTCTCTGGTGCGCCCGAGCGGGTCGCGCTCGGCTTCCGGACGTACAGAAGGTCTGCGCCCTCGGTAAAGGCACAGACCAGGGGGCCACCTTCCCCCACGCTGCGCGACTCACGCGGTGGCATACGTCACAGAGCGCTCCTTCTCACACGGTGGTCACCTGAGGCGCCGGAGGTTTCACAGCACTGGTGAGACAGCGATACTGCTGCACATGACGACCGACACCGAGGAGCCGACCCTCACGATCGACGAGCTGGCCGCCCGGGCCGGTGTCACGGTGCGCACGGTCCGCTTCTACGGCACGAAGGGGCTGCTGCCCCCGCCGGTGCTCGGTCCGCGGCGCGTGGGCCACTACGGGCGTGGGCATCTGGCGCGGCTGGCGCTGATCGAGGAGTTGCGGCAGCAGGGTATGACGCTGGCCGGCATCGAGCGCTACCTGCGGCAGCTGCCGCCGGACCTGAGCGCGCACGACCTCGCCATCCACCGGGCCGTGGTGGCCTCCTGGGCGCCGGAGAGCGTCGAGACGGTCACCCGGGCGGAGCTGGAGCGGCGGGCCGGAGGGCCGCTGGGCGACGAGGACGTCGAGCGGCTCGTCGCGATGGGCGTGCTCCGGCCCGCGGACGGCGGGTTCGAGGCCGACCTCGGTCTGCTCCGGCTGGGCGCCGGGCTGCTGGACGTGCCGCTCTCGCAGGAGGCGATCATCGCGGCGCGCAAGGTGCTCGTCGAGCACGCGCGCGCCGCGGCCCGGGAGCTGTCCCAGCTCTTCCGCGGTGAGGTGGCGGAGCGTGACGCCCGGGACGTGCGGTCCCTGTCGGCGCACATGCACCCGGTGGTGGTGCAGGCGCTCCTCACCGCGTTCCAGCGGTCGCTGAAGGAAGAGCTGGGCGAATGGCTCACCGGGCCGTCGGACTCCGGCGGGTCAGCCGCGGGGTGAGTCGCTGAACCGCTCCCCCTTCTCCGCCTTCTCCACCAGCAGCGCGGGCGGGGCGAAGCGCTCCCCGTACTGCTCGGCGAGTTCCCGCGCGCGGGCCACGAAGCCGGGCAGGCCGCCCTCGTAGCCGTTGATGTACTGGAGCACGCCGCCGGTCCAGCCCGGGAAGCCGATGCCGAAGACAGAACCGATGTTGGCGTCGGCGACGGAGGTCAGCACGCCCTCCTCCAGCAGCCGGACGGTGTCCAGCGCCTCGGAGAACAGCATGCGTTCCTGCATGTCCCGGAACGGGATGCGGTGGCCGGGCCTGGTGTAGTGCTCGCGCAGTCCGGGCCAGAGGCCGGTGCGCTTGCCGTCGTCGCCGTAGTCGTAGAAGCCGGCGCCGCCGCTGCGGCCGGTGCGGCCGAACTCGTCGACCATGCGGTCGATGACGGCCTCGGCCGGGTGGGCCGTCCAGGTGCCGCCCGCCTCCTCGACCGCGCGCTTGGACTCGGCCCGGATCTTGCGGGGCAGGGTGAGCGTCAGTTCGTCCATCAGGGACAGCACCTTGGCCGGGTAGCCGGCCTGGGCGGCGGCCTGCTCGACCGAGGCGGGCTCGATGCCCTCGCCGACCATGGCGACGCCCTCGTTGATGAAGTGGCCGATGACGCGGGAGGTGAAGAAGCCGCGGGAGTCGTTGACGACGATCGGCGTCTTGTTGATCTGCCGGACCAGGTCGAAGGCGCGGGCCAGGGCCTCCTCGCCCGTGCGCTCGCCCTTGATGATCTCGACGAGCGGCATCTTGTCGACGGGCGAGAAGAAGTGCAGGCCGATGAAGTCGCCCTGGCGCTCGACGCCTTCGGCGAGGGCGGTGATGGGCAGGGTTGAGGTGTTGGAGCACAGCAGCGCGTCGGCCTCCACGACGTGCTGGATCTCCTGGAACACCTTGTGCTTGAGGGAGGTGTCCTCGAAGACGGCCTCGATGACGGCGTCGCAGCCGGCCAGGTCCTGGACCTCGGCGGTGGCGGTGATGCGGGCGAGCAGCGCGTCGGCCTTGTCCTGAGTCGTACGGCCCTTCGCCACGGCCTTGGCGCACAGCTTCTCGGAGTAGCCCTTGCCCTTGAGGGCCGCCTCCAGGGAGACGTCCTTCAGGACGACGTCGATGCCGGCACGGGCGCAGGAGTAGGCGATGCCGGCGCCCATCATGCCGGCGCCGAGGACGGCGACCTTGCGGACCTGGCGCCGTTCGACGCCCTGGGGGCGGTTCGCGCCGGAGTTGACGGCCTGGAGGTCGAAGAAGAACGCCTGGATCATGTTCTTCGAGGTCTGCCCGGCCGCGAGGTCCACGAAGTAGCGGGCCTCGATGACCTGCGCGGTCTCGAAGTCGACCTGGGAGCCCTCGACGGCGGCGGCGAGGATGTTGCGCGGGGCCGGGTAGGGGGCGCCGTTCGTCTGCTTGCGCAGGTTGGCGGGAAAGGCGGGCAGGTTCGCGGCGAACTTGGGGTTGGCCGGTGTGCCGCCCGGGATGCGGTAGCCCGGCCTGTCCCAGGGCTGCTGGGACTCGGGGTTGGCGTCGATGAAGGCGCGGGCCTTGGCGAGCATGTCCTCGGGGCTGTCGGCCACCTCGTCGACGAGGCCGTTCTCCTGCGCGCGGCGCGGGTTGTACTGGGTGCCCTGGAGGAGCACCTTCAGCAGCGCGTCGGCGATGCCGAGCAGGCGGACGGTGCGGACGACGCCGCCCCCGCCGGGGAGCAGGCCGAGGGTGACCTCGGGGCAGCCGATCTTGGAGCCGGGCGCGTCGAGGGCGACGCGGTGGTGGCAGGCCAGGGCGATCTCGTAACCGCCGCCGAGGGCCGCGCCGTTGAGGGCGGCGACGACGGGCTTGCCGAGGGTCTCGATGCGGCGCAGGTTCCGCTTGATGGCCATGCCGCCGTCGAACAGCTCCTGGGCCGTCTCGGGCGTGACGCGGATGAGGTCGCGCAGGTCGCCGCCGGCGAAGAAGGTCTTCTTCGCCGAGGTGATGATGACGCCCCGGACGGAGTCCTTCTCGGCCTCCAGGCGGTCGGTGACGGCGGCGAGGGAGTCGCGGAACGCCTGGTTCATGGTGTTCGCGGACTGGTTCGGGTCGTCGATGACCAGGGTGACGAGGCCGGTGCGGTCCTGTTCCCAGCGGATGGTGGTGGATTCAGTGCTCATGTGGAGGTGCTCCGTGTGATCCGTCGGGAGGGGGTCAGATGCGCTCGACGATGGTGGCGACGCCCATGCCGCCGCCGACGCACAGCGTGGCGAGGCCGTAGCGCTTGTCCTGGCGCTCCAGTTCGTCGACGAGGGTGCCGAGGATCATCGCGCCGGTGGCGCCGAGCGGGTGGCCGAGGGCGATCGCGCCGCCGTTGACGTTGACCTTGTCCAGGGACAGGCCCATGTCCTTCACGAAGCGCAGCACGACCGCCGCGAACGCCTCGTTGATCTCGACGAGGTCGATGTCGTCGATGGTCAGTCCGGCCTTGGCGAGGGCCTTGCGGGTGGCCGGGGCCGGGCCGGTGAGCATGATGGTGGGCTCGGAGCCCGAGACGGCGGCGGAGACGATCCGGGCGCGGGGCGCCAGGCCGTAGCGCTCGCCGACCTCCCGGGAGCCGATCGCGACGAGCGAGGCGCCGTCGACGATGCCGGAGGAGTTGCCCGCGTGGTGGACGTGGTCGATCTTCTCCACCCAGTGGTACTGCTGGAGTGCCACCGCGTCGAAGCCGCCGAGTTCACCGATGTCCGCGAAGGACGGCTTGAGCCCCGCGAGGGAGTCGGCGGTGGTGCCGGGGCGGGGGAACTCGTCGTGGTCGAGGACGACGAGGCCGCTGCGGTCCTTCACGGGGACGACGGACCTGTCGAAGCGGCCGTCCTTCATGGCGGTGGCGGCCCGCTCCTGGGAGAGGGCGGCGTATTCGTCGACGTCGCGCCGGGAGAAGCCCTCGATGGTGGCGATGAGGTCGGCGCCGATGCCCTGGGGCACGAAGTTGACCAGGAGGTTGGTCATCGGGTCGTTGAACCAGGCGCCGCCGTCGGAGGCCATCGGCACCCGGGACATGGACTCGACGCCACCCGCGAGGACGAGGTCCTCCCAGCCGGAACGGACCTTGGCGGCGGCCAGGTTGACGGCCTCCAGGCCCGAGGCACAGAAGCGGTTCTCCTGCACGCCGGCGACGGTGTCGGGCAGGCCCGCGGCGATGGCGGCGATCCGGGCGATGTCGGAGCCCTGGTCGCCGACCGGGCCGACCACGCCGAGGACGATGTCGTCGACGGCGGCCGGGTCGAGGTCCGGGAACCGGGCGCGGATCTCGTGGATGAGTCCGACGACCAGGTCGATGGGCTTGGTGCCGTGCAGGGCGCCGTTCGCCTTGCCGCGGCCGCGCGGGGTGCGGATCGCGTCATACACATACGCTTCGGTGCTCACGAGGAGGCCTTTCACTGAGGGTTGCCAAGCGCGGGGAGCAGCCCGGGGACGTCCCAGTCCCGGGCGACGTCCGTGGTGTCGGCGCCCGGCCGGGCCGGGCCGGTACGGACGGAGGTCGGGGTCGCGGAGAAGCGGGGGGCCGGGGCGGGCTGGGTGATGCCGCCGTGCTCGGTGAAGGTGCCGCGGGCGGCGAGGTGCGGGTGGTGCGGGGCCTCGCGCAGCGACAGCACGGGCGCGACGCAGGCGTCGGTGCCGTCGAAGACGGCCGTCCACTCGTCCCTGGTGCGGCTCTTGAAGCGGGCGGCGACTTCCTCGCGCAGTTCACCCCACCGGGCGACGTCCGTGCGCGCCGCGGCCCGGTCCCCGACGCCCAGGAGGGTGAGGAACTCCGCGTAGAACTGCGGCTCCAGGGCGCCGACGGCCATGTACCGGCCGTCCGCCGTCTCGTACGTGCCGTAGTACGGGCAGCCGCCGTCCAGGAGGTTGGCGCCGCGGCGGTCCTGCCAGCCGCCGGCGGCGAGCATGCCGTGGATCATCGTCGAGAGATGGGCGGTGCCGTCGACGATGGCGGCGTCCACGACCTGGCCGGTGCCGGTGGCGCGGGCGTGGTGGAGGGCGGCGAGGACGCCGACGACGAGGTAGAGGGAGCCGCCCGCGTAGTCGCCGAGCAGGTTGGCCGGGGCCGCCGGCGGCTCGTCCGGGCGGCCGATCATGCCGAGGGTGCCGGTGGGGGCGATGTACGCGATGTCGTGCCCGGCGCGCCGGGCGAGCGGGCCGTCCTGGCCCCAGCCGGTCATCCTGCCGTAGACGAGACGGGGGTTGCGGGCGTGGCAGGGCTCGGGGCCGACGCCGAGGCGCTCGGCGACGCCGGGGCGGTAGCCCTCGACGAGGATGTCGGCGCGGGCCACGAGGCCGAGCACCTGCTCGGGGCCGTCGGGGGCCTTCAGGTCGACGACCACCGAGCGCTTGTTGCGGTTGGTGACGTCGCAGGCCGGGTCGATCGCGAGTCCGGGGCCGCCCGGACGGTCCACGCGGACGACGTCGGCGCCGAGGTCGGCCAGGAGCATGGCGGCGAACGGGCCGGGTCCGATGCCGGCCAGCTCGACGACGCGCGCGCCGGAGAGCGGGCCGTGCCCTGGCGTCCTTGCCGTGGTCATCCAGCCCCCAGTGCTGTGACACATCTGATGTAACACCAGCGATGCTAAGAACGTGTTCCACTCGGCACAAGCCCTGAACGAGCAAGCGCTCAGCAATCTGCCGGACGAGGTCAGTGCCCGTCCAGCACGACTATCAGCCGCTTCGGGGCGATCTCCCGGTAGCTCTCCTCCACCCAGTCGCAGAGCACCTCGGCGGCCGGGGCGCCCTGCTCCTCCAAGGGGACGTACACCCAGCCCGCCTTGCCCAGGCCGTACCCGGCGGGCTCGGCGCCGGGGCAGGCCAGCGCGTGGGCGTGTGCCGTCTCGTCCTTGAGCTTCACCGTCACTCCCAGGGGGTAACTGCCGTCCTGGACGCCGAGGAAGACGAACACCTTCCTGTTGACCTTCGCGACGGACTCGCCCCAGGGGAACTCCTCGACGGCATCCGGCAGCCCCAGTGCGAACGCGCGCACTTTCTCCCACTTCTTCAGGGCATTCCTGGGCACGGCCATCGTGGTCCTCCGGGCTCGTCGTCGGGCTCCGCACTCCTCACGCTAGCCTCGGCCACCGACAGCGGCACGGGCTGCACGACCGAGGGGTGTCATGAGCAGGCAAAGCAGGACGGACCGTCCGTACGACATCGTGCTCTTCGGAGCGACCAGTTTCGCCGGAGCGCTCACCGCGGAGTACCTGGCCGCCCACGCCCCCGAGGGGCTGCGCTGGGCGATCGCGGGCCGCAACGCCGGGAAGCTGGAGCGGCTGCGGGAACGCCTGCCCGCCGGCACCGAGGTGGGGGTGCTGCACGCGGACGTCTCCGACCCGGCCTCGCTGCGCGACCTCGCGGACCGCGCGCGCGTGGTGGCCACGACCGTCGGCCCCTACGTGACCCACGGCGAGGAACTCGTCGCCGCCTGCGCGGACGCCGGAACCGACTACCTGGACCTGTGCGGCGAGCCGGAGTTCGTGGACCTGATGTACGTGCGGCACGACGCCCGCGCCCGGGAGACCGGGGCGCGGCTGGTGCACGCCGCCGGGTTCGACTCGGTCCCGCACGACCTCGGCGTGTACTTCACCGTGCAGCAGCTGCCTCAGGACGTGCCGCTGAGCGTCGAGGGCTTCGTGACCGCCGACGCGGCGTTCTCCGGCGGGACCTTCGCCTCGGCGCTGGGCCAGTTCGCACGGCAGCGGGAGATGGCGGCCGCGGCCCGCGACCGGCGGCGGCACGAACCGCGGCTGGTGGGCCGGCGGGCGGCGGCCCCGCTGGGCGGTCCCCGGTTCGCCAAGGAGGTCGGCGCGTGGGCGCTGCCGATGCCGACCATCGACCCCCAGATCGTGCGGCGCTCGGCGTCGGCCATCGACCGGTACGGGCCCGACTTCCGCTACCGGCAGTATGCGGCCGTCCGGCACCTGCCGGTGGCCGTCGGCGGGGTCGCGGCGGTCGGCGCACTGGTCGCGGCGGCCCAGGTGCCGCCCGCGCGGCGCTGGTTGTCGGACCGGCTGAAGCCCGGGGACGGGCCGAGCCCCGAGAAGCGGGCGAAGAGCTGGTTCTCCGTGCGCTTCGTGGGCGAGGGCGGTGGCACGCGGGTGTACACGGAGGTCTCGGGCGGGGATCCCGGCTACGACGAGACGGCGAAGATGCTCGCCGAGTCGGCCCTGTGCCTGGCGTTCGACGACCTGCCGCAGACGGCGGGCCAGGTCACGACGGCGGCGGCCATGGGCAACGCGCTGATCGACCGGCTGCGCGCGGCGGGCATCCGCTTCCGCGTCGCGTCGACCCGCTGAGGCAGCCGCGTCGGCTCGCTGAGGCTCCTACAGCGGCCACTCGGCGATGGTGTAGATCATCCCGGCGATCCAGCCGAGCCCCGCCAGCACGGCGAGGATCAGCCCTATGGTGACGGCCCGTTCGACGGTCTGGGTGGGGCCGGCAACTGGCTTGGGGGCGCGGTGCGTCGTCATGCGCCCCAGCCTGCCGACGGGGGTGGGGGCGGGCATCCGTACGGGTACTCAGAGCCGGTACTCAGTTCCGGCCGCCCGCCCGGCCCGCCCATCTCCCCCCGGCTTGAGACTTTTCGGCGTTCCGCCCCCGGTGACCGCTCGAAAAGTGCCAACAAGGAGTTCAATGAAACCCTTGAAGGTATGAGATTCCTTCTGGAAGTTTCCCTGGACGACGCGGCGTTGGCGAAGGACCCGGCGGGCGAGCTGGGCAGGATCCTCAGGTACTGGGCCGGCAATCTGCGCCACTACGCGCTCGCCCCCGGGGACCAAGCGGCGATCTACGACTCGGAGTACCGCGAGGTGGGCCGCTGGCGGGTGGACGGTCAGGACGAATAGGTCCGGCGGAGTGCCTCGCGGCACAGCGCGTCCGCCCGGCGGGTGGTCTCCGGGAGACGGTATGCGGGGGTCAGGGCGAGGGTGTGCGCGCAGGCGTTGTCCAGCGTCGTCCGGTGTCCGACGGAGACGAACACCGGCTTGACCCCGTCCCGCGTGCGCAGGGCCCGGCCGACCTCCTCGGAGCCGGCGAGGAGCGCGGAGGTACTGCCGCGCGGGGTGTCCGGGTCGTCGTAGGTGAAGGTGAACGGGTTCTTGGCGACGCCGATCGTGGGCAGGCCGGTCAGGACGCCGAGGTGGCCGGCGAGGCCGAAGCGGCGGGGGTGGGCGAGGCCGTAGCCGTCGCAGACGACCAGGCCGGGCGGGCAGGGCAGGGCGGCGAGGGCGGCGAGGACCGTGGGGATCTCACGGAAGGCGAGCAGCCCGGGCACGTAGGGGAAGGAGATCCGGCCCACGGCCGTGGCCTCGGCGACGACTTCGAGACTCGACGCGTCCAGCACGACCGCCGCAGCGGCGACGACGTCACGTTCGTCGTCGTAGGCGACGTCGACCCCGGTGACCGGGCCCGAGCCGGGCGGCGGCCCCGGTTCGCCGAGGATCACGCGGGCGCGCAGTGCGTCCTGGACGGCGCGGGCCTCGTCCTCGGTCGTGGGCCAGTCTTCGGGGATGCGTACGGTCGTCATGGTGGCCCGAGCCTACGGGCTTCCCGGCGGCGGGGCGGATGCCCGGGGGTAGGCTCCCGGGCATGTTCGTGCTGGAGCTGTCGTACACCGCCCCGCTGGAAGCCGTCGACGCCGTGCTGGAGGAGCACGTGGTCTGGCTCGACGAGCAGTACCGGCAGGGGGTCTTCCTCGCGTCCGGGCGCAAGAACCCCCGCGACGGCGGGGTGATCATCGCCGTCGCGGGGGACCGCGAGCGGATCGAGGAGATCACCGCGGAGGACCCGTTCGTCACCGCGGGCGTGTGCGCGTACCGCGTCACCGAGTTCACGGCGACGAAGACGGCGCCCGCGCTGGAGGCCTACCGGGAGACCCTCTGAAGCATCCGCCTCACTTGCCCAGTGCGCGCTGCAGCTGGCTCTTGTTCATGCTGGAACGGCCCTCGACGCCCTTGCGCTTGGCCTCCTGGTACAGCTGGTCGTAGGTGGGGCCCTGGGAGCCCTGCCCCGACCGCTGGCCACCGCGCTTGCCGGACGACATGTCCTTCGTGGAGGTGCGGCTGGCCGTCTTCGACTCGCCGGAACGGGCGCGTTCCTTGTTCACCGTCCGTGCGGCGATCTCCTTGGCGCGGCCGGTGCTCTCGCCCCGGTCCTTCGCACTTTCCTTGATGTGTTCGTACTGGCGCTCCCGCTTGGAGCTCGAACCGCGTGGCATTCTCGCTCACTTCCTTTCACGATCAGTGAACGAGTACCCACCCTGCCAACGATCAGGGCACCCCGCATGCTCAGCGCTCCAGGCGGGCAACCCGGCCCTTCTCGCCGGCCGCCCAGCACCCGTGGTCGGGAGTGCAGTCGACGGTGTCGTAGGAGCCGGTGCCGACGGTCCGCCAGGTGCGGCCCGCGTCCGTGGTGAGGTCGGTGCCGGTGGGGCCGACGGCGAGGGCGGCGGTGCGGCTGTGCGGGAGCCAGGCGACGCCGGAGCGGTAGGCGGGCGCAGGCGTGGCCGCCGGACGCCAGGTGCGGCCGCCGTCGGAGGTGCGCGCGGCGGCGCGCGGTGAGGGCTGGTCGGGCCGGTAGTCGCCGCCGACGGCGAGGCCGCGGGTGCGGTCGCGGAAGGCGAGCGCGAAGACGCCGCGGGCCGGGTCGCCCGCCGGAAGAGGCGTGTCGGTGGCCGTCCAGGTGCGTCCCCGGTCGGCGGAGTGCAGCACCCGCGCGCGTGCCGCCCCTCCGGTGGCGAGCCAGACGTCCTTCGGCCCGGACGTCACCAGGCACTGGCCGCTCGCCGCGAAACCGGCCTCGCCCTCCTGCGCGGCCGGCATGCCCTCGTCCGGCAGCACCTTCCAGGTACGACCGCCGTCGCGGGTCGACAGGATGCGGAACCTGCCGTCCACCGGGTCGCTCATCGCCAGGCCGTGGCGGTGGTCGAAGAAGGCGAGGCAGTCGTAGAAGGCCCTGGGGTCGGTGTTGCGGAAGGATTCCGTCCAGGTCGCTCCGCCGTCGTCGGTGCGGTAGACCCGGGACGCCTCGCCCTCGCCGATGGCCAGGACCACGGCCCGGCGCGCGTCGAACGCCTCGACGTCCCGGAACTGCAACTCCCCCGCGCCGGGCGGTGAGACGTTGCGCCAGGTCGCCCCGGCGTCGGTGGTGCGCAGGACGGTGCCGCCGGTCCCGGCGACCCAGGCGGTGGTCCGGCTGACTGCGGCGAGGCCCCGGAACCGTGTCTCCGGGGCCCCGGTGTCCTTGAGTTCCCAGTGCGGCACCCGGCGCTCAGGTTCGTGCGCCTGTGCCGGTACGGCGGTCAGGGCCGCCAGTGCCGTCGCGCAGGCCGCCAGCGCGGTCGCCCTGCTGCGGATTCGTCCCGTCCGTCGCGTGCTCCCCATGCGCCTCATGGCGGGGGAAGCTAGCCCACCGCCCGGGTGCCGTCCAGATGGCCTCACCGGCTCTCCGCGTGGTGCCGCGGGTGCCACAAGTGCCCTTCGTGGCACACGAGGAGAGCCACGTCACTCTGGTGCATGAACGCGGTGACAGAGGTCACTCGCATTTCGTGTGCACGGATTGGCTGATTCCGTCGTCTCTTCCAGTGCCCGGCCTCATCCGCCCGGAAGTGTCCGTCCAGCCGTCACAAGGGAGCAAGGCGTTGTCCATCGTCATCGAGCAGCCCGTGGAGGCCCGCCTCGTCGCCGCCGCGCCGCGTATGCCGAGCATTCCCGCGACGCTGCACTACGACCGGCGTGACCCGTTCGCGGTCCGCATGACCTTCCCCGCCCCGGCCACGCTGGAGGGCGTCGAGGTCTGCTGGACCTTCTCCCGCGAGCTGCTCGCCGCGGGCCAGAAGAGCGCCGAGGGCCACGGCGACGTGCGCGTGCGGCCCTACGGCTACGACCGCACGGTGCTGGAGTTCCACGCCCCCGAGGGCACGGCCGTGGTCCACGTCCGCTCCAGCGAGATCCGCCGCTTTCTGGAGGCCACGAGCGAGCTCGTGCCCGTCGGTCTCGAGCACCTCCAGCTGGATCTGGACCACGGTCTCGCCGAACTGATGCGGGACGCGTGCTGAGCTGAGGGGACTGTTCGAGAAGGGCGTTGACCTCACCGCGGGCGAGCTGGCCGGTCAGCGCCCCGTAGGTCCCCCGGTCCAGCAGCTCCGGTGTGAGGTCCTCCCCCACTGCCCTTGAGTCGTGGGAGGTGCCACCACCCAGGCGGCGATCAGGCAGGCGTATCGGTCCCTGGGGGGGGTGTCAGGGCGAGGCCGCCACCGCTGCTCCGGCCGTCACCGCCGTGCTCAGCTCGCGCAGGATCCCGCGCAGCCCGGGCGCCGCCGCCGCGGCCCGTTCGGCCAGCTCCTCGGCGCGCCGGCCGGGTGTGCTGTCGCCGAAGAGGCCGGCCGCGGCGGCGAGGACGGCGAGCGCGGCGTCCCGCTCGGAGATCCCGGCGACCGGCAGCGGCCCGCGAAGGACCTGCCGGGTCTCCTCCCGGAGCACCTCCACGGCTGCCCTGCGCTCCAACGCGTACTCCACGGACGGGAACACGCCGAGGACCCGTCTCTTCTCCGCCCGCAGACACCCCTCGGCCACCAGTTGCTCCCGTACGGCGTCGAGGGTCACCCGTGCGCGCAGCGTCACCCAGGTCCGCCAGGGGTGGGGACACGACTCGCGGACGAGTTCGAGCAGCCCGTCGAGGACCGCGTCCCCCGTGCCCGTGTCCAGGTCGGCCGGTGTGACGATGCCGTCGTCGTCGGTGAGCAGCCCGCGACGGGCCAGCTCGACGAGGGCGCCGGCCCGGACCGGTCCGGGCCGGTGGGCGGTGCCGTCGGCCGCCGGCCGCGCGGTGTCCCAGGTCAGCAGGCAGAGCCGGGCCGGCAGCGTGAGCGGGCCGTGGGGCACGGGGCCTCCTCGGTGCGGGGAGATCGGGTTCCACGTTAATCCGTTGACAGCCTCAGAGCGCCCTCGTACGGTTTGTAGCGCCCCTGTTGCCGCCGATTGGAGAAGGACGTTGCTCGTCTGAGGTCCTGAGACACCGCGTCACACCCGACTGGTGTGCGCTGCGTGCGACCTCGGCGTTCGAGCCGTCCTTTGGTGCGGGGCATTTTTCCTGTCCGTGGTGTGCCATGGAGCCTCCCCCCCCTGGTCGCAGGTGTCTCGACACGCGTTTGCCCCCGACCGCTTCGAGCAACCGCGAGTGAGGCCCCATGTCTGCTTCCATCACCGTGACATCCCTTTCGTTCACCTGGCCCGACGGCAGCCCCGTCTTCGAGGGCCTGGACGTCGCCTTCGGCCCCGGCCGGACCGGCCTGATCGGCGTCAACGGTTCCGGAAAATCCACCCTGTTGAGGCTGGTCGCCGGTGAACTCGCACCGGCCGACGGCACCGTCCGCGTGGCCGGCGAGGTCGGCTACCTCCCGCAGAACGTCACGCTCGACACCGCCCTGCGCGTGGACGAGGCCCTCGGCATCGCCGGACAGCGCGCCGCCCTGCACGCCATCGAGGCCGGTGACGTCTCCGAGAGGCACTTCGAGACCGTCGGCGACGACTGGGACGTCGAGGAACGCGCCCTCGCCACCCTCGGCGAACTCGGGCTCGGACACGTCGAGCTGGACCGCACGATCGGTGAGGTGTCGGGCGGCGAGTCGGTGCTGCTGCGCCTGGCCGCCCTGCTGCTGCGCCGTCCCGACGTACTGCTGCTGGACGAGCCGACCAACAACCTCGACCTGTACGCCCGCAAGAGGCTGTACGCGGCCGTCCAGTCCTGGCCGGGCGTGATGGTCGTCGTCAGCCACGACCGTGAACTGCTGGACCTCGTCGACCAGATCGCCGATCTGCGCTCCGGCCGGGTCACCTGGTACGGCGGCAACTACTCCGTCTACGAGGAGGCCCTGGAGATCGAGCAGGAGGCGGCCGAGCGCATGGTGCGCGTCGCCGAGGCCGACTTCCGCAAGCAGAAACGCGAACTGACCGACGCCCAGGTCAAGCTGGCCCGCCGCAAGCGGTACGGGCAGAAGATGTGGGATCAGAAGCGCGAGCCGAAGATCGTCATGGGGGCACGCAAGCGCGCGGCACAGGAGTCCGCGGGCAAGCACCGCATCATGCACGAGGAGAAGCTCGCCGAGGCCAAGGAGCGGCTGGACGACGCGGTGGAGGCGGTCCGGGACGACGACGAGATCCGCGTCGATCTCCCCTATACGGCCGTGCCGCCGGGCCGTACCGTCCTCACGCTTCAGGATCTCGGGCTCCGCTACGGCGCCCGGGTGAAGGGCGGCCTGGAGCTGCGCGGCCCCGAGCGGGTCGCGCTGATCGGGCGCAACGGCGCGGGCAAGACCACCCTGCTGCGCACGATCGCCGGGGAGCTCGCCCCCGAGGCGGGCGAGGTACGGGCGCACGTCCCGCTGCGGTTCCTGCCGCAGCGGCTCGACGTCCTCGACGGCGAGCGGACCGTCGCCGAGAACGTGGCCCGGTACGCGCCGGGCGCCACCAACAACCGGGTCAGGGCGCGGCTGGCGCGCTTCCTGTTCCGGGGCGCCCGCGCCGACCAGAAGGCGGCGACGCTGTCCGGCGGCGAACGCTTCCGGGCGGCGCTGGCCGCGCTGATGCTGGCGGAGCCCGCGCCGCAGTTGCTCATGCTGGACGAGCCGACCAACAGTCTCGACATGGCGAGCGTCCGGCAGCTCACCACGGCCCTGGAGTCGTACGAGGGGGCGCTGGTCGTGGCCAGTCACGACCTGCCGTTCCTGGAGTCGGTCGGCATCACGCGCTGGCTGTTGCTGGAGGAGGGAGAACTGCGGGAAATCACGCCAGAGGCTGTCTGGTTTTCCGCCTAGCGTCGGTGGCATGACCGACTTCGCACACGATGCCATCACCCTGACCGGAGCACGCGAGAACAACCTCAAGGACGTCACCCTGCGCATCCCGAAAGGCCGGCTGACCGTGTTCACCGGCGTTTCGGGGTCGGGGAAGTCGTCCGTCGTCTTCGACACGATCGCGGTGGAGTCGCAGCGCCAGCTGAACGAGACGTATCCGTGGTTCGTCCGCAACCGGCTGCCCAAGTTCGAGCGGCCGCACGCGGACGGCCTGGAGGACCTCACCCCGGCCATCGTCGTCGACCAGCGGCAGGTCGGCGGCCACTCCCGGTCCACCGTCGGCACCATGACCGACGTCTACTCGGTGATCCGGGTGCTGTTCTCCCGGCACGGCACCCCGAGCGCCGGACCGGCGACGGCCTACTCGTTCAACGACCCGTCGGGCATGTGCCCCGGGTGCGACGGCCTCGGCCGGGCGGTACGGCCCGACTGGGACCGCATCCTGGACCCGGACCGTTCCCTCGCCGAGGGGGCGGTCCGCTTCCCGCCCTTCGCCGCCGGGACCTGGCAGGGTCAGACGTACACCAACAGCGCCGACCTCGACCCGGACAAGCCGGTGGGACGCTTCACGGCCGCCGAGCGGGAGTTCCTGATGCGCGGGCGGCCCGGCAGCAAGGTCACCGTCAGCGGCACGGGCGGTACCTGGGTCACGGAGTACGAGGGGCTGGCCGTCCGCTTCGAACGGCTGTACCTGAAGCGGGACCTGTCGGCCATGAGCCAGAAGACCCGGGAGCTGGTGAGCGCGTTCCTGGTGGAGGACACCTGCCCGGACTGCCGCGGAGCACGTCTGAACGCGGCGGCCCTGGCAACGAGGATCAACGGCCATTCGATCGCCGACTGCACCCGTATGCAGGTCACCGACCTGATCGCCGTGCTGAAGGAGATCGACGACGCGGTGGCGGGGCCGGTCGCCTCGGCCGCCGTGGCCGCGCTGGAGCGCATCGAGGCGATCGGCCTCGGCTACCTCAGTCTCGACCGGGAGACGGCCACGCTGAGCGGCGGGGAGGGGCAGCGGCTGAAGACGGTGCGGCACCTCGGCTCCAGCCTGACCGGCATGACGTACATCTTCGACGAGCCGAGCGTCGGTCTGCACCCGCGTGACGTGGGCCGTCTCGGCGACCTGCTGCTGAGGCTGCGCGACAAGGGCAACACGGTGCTGGTCGTCGAACACGACCCCGACGTCATCGCGCTGGCCGACCACGTCGTCGACATGGGCCCGGGCGCCGGAGCCGGGGGCGGAACGGTGGTGTTCGAGGGGACGCCGGAGGAGCTGGCCGTGTCCGGCACGCTCACCGGGCGCTGCCTGCGCACGCGCACGGCGGTCAAGGACGAGGTACGGAACCCCGTCGGCGAACTGTGGGTCAAGGGCGCGGACCGGCACAACCTGCGGGACGTGACCGTGCGGTTCCCGGCCGGGGTGCTCACGGCGGTGACCGGCGTCGCGGGGTCGGGGAAGAGCACCCTGGTCCGGGAGTTCACCGCGGCGCACGAGGAGGCCGTGGTCGTCGACCAGTCGTCGATCGGCATCTCGGGCCGCTCCACCCCGGCGACGTACCTGGGGATCATGGACACGGTCCGGAAGATCTTCGCCCGGGAGACGGGGGCCGGGGCGGGCCTGTTCAGCTTCAACTCCGGCGGGGCCTGCGGCACCTGCGAGGGGCGGGGCGTCATCCACACCGACCTCGCCTTCATGGACCCCGTGACGACGACCTGCCACGAGTGCGAGGGACGGCGCTTCAAGGAGGAGGTGCTGCGGCTGACCGTGCGGGGCAGGTCCGTGGCCGACGTCCTGGGGATGACGGCCGAGCAGGCACTCGGCTTCTTCGACGACACGGGTGTGCGGCGCCGGCTGCGCGCCCTGGCGGACGTCGGGCTGACCTACCTCACTCTCGGCCAGCCCCTCTCCACGCTCTCCGGCGGCGAGCGGCAGCGCATCAAGCTGGCCACGCGACTGCACCGGACGGGCGCGGTCTACGTGCTCGACGAGCCGACGACCGGCCTGCACATGGCGGACGTGGAGGGCCTCGTCACCCTGCTGGACCGGCTGGTCGACGCGGGCAACACGGTCGTCGTCGTCGAGCACAACCTCGATGTGATCGCCCGCGCCGACTGGGTGATCGACCTCGGCCCGGACGGCGGCCGGGACGGCGGGGAGATCGTCTTCGAGGGGACGCCCCGGCAGCTTCTGGAAGCGCGGGGCTCTTTCACCGGGGAGCATCTGCGGCGGGCGGTCCGCCGGGAGGTCATCGTGCCGGTGTGAGCTCCCCGGTGAGCGCTACGCCCGAGTGAGCACTGTCGCTGACGACGGCGAGCCGGGGCCTCGCGGTCCGGGCTGCCACTGCCCGCCGACCAGGGGAAGGAGGGCGATGTTGGGCGTCCGTCCCCTGGTCCAGTCGAGACGCCCTGGCGATGGTGTCGAGACGGGTGCCGGCGAGGGCCTGCGCGACGGACGCCCGGTCGGTGGGGTCGTCCGCGGTGGAAAGGGCGTGGTGGGCCTCTCCAGGAGGGCATGGGCCAGACCCAGCGGCTGGAGCCAAGCGGCACCGGTGTCCTGCCGTTAGGCGCGGGCGAGCTCGGCACACGTGGTGCCGTCCCGTCCGGAGCGGTAGGGGTGGCCGGGACTCCAGTAGACCAGCGTCGCCACGCGGGCGTCCGCCAGTTCGCCGTGGACGGCCGGGGCGGGGGTGGTGCGGGTGTGCGGGTAGGTCAGCCGGCGCGAGCAGGTGATCAGCCGCGGACGCAGCCCCGCCTCGCGGGCGTGGCGGTGGAAGAGGGCGAGGCCGGTGGCGGTGGCGGCGCTGGTGATCAGGTCGGCGCCGTGTCCCGCATCCGCTCGGCCTGCGCCTGGAAGCCGTCGGCCGGTTCTCCGCAGGCGCCGAGATCGACGAGCGCGTGCCCCCGCGCGGACCTCACCGGCGCGAAGCCGTAGCGCTCGTGAAGCAGCAGACCATCCTGCAGGTCGTCGTTCCAGAGGCATCCGACGGCGCCCGCTCCGCCGGCCGGCTCCCACAGGTCCGCGAAGACGGCGGCGATGTCGTCCAGCCCCCACGCGAAGTGGTAGGTCCAGCGGAAGCGGTGCGCGGCCTCGGCCCCGCGCGTGTGGACGTGCGCCTGCCAGGGGGGCGTCGTCGACACACAGGGGACCCCGGCCTCCTCGCAGGCCGCGGTCACGGCGGGCAGCGCCCGAGTGCCGGCCATGGTGAGCACGAGGTGGGCGCCGCCGGCATCGGCCAGGTCCCGCACGGCCTGCCGGGTCGCGTCGGGATCCTTGACCCGCGACCCCGACACGGATGACTACCTGATCGAGTGCCTGCGCCCGGACGAGCTGGAGAAAGCTGCCGGTGGGGTGACGCCGGCCCAGCGGCAGGGCGCGGAGGAGGCCAGGTCGGTGGGGTGACGCCGGCGCGGCGGCAGAGCTGTGACCGACCGGCGCCCGGCGCCTGCCGACGGAGGCACAGCACCTGCAACCGGCCGCGACCGGAGCGGCCGCTCACCCACCCAGGGCTGTCCTCTCCCCCGTTCGCCCTGCATGATGGTCGGCCGACGCCCGATGGGTTCCGGCCGGTCCCAAAGGCCCCGTCGGTGCGGTCCAGACACGTCCATCCGATACGGAGTCACGCTCGTGCCCAGCAAGAAGGCCCTCGTCCGCCGCCCCAGCCCGCGTCTCGCCGAGGGGCTGGTGACCCACATCGAACGGCAGAAGGTCGACGTCGACCTCGCCGTAGAGCAGTGGGAGGCGTACGTGGAGGCCCTGCGCACGCACGGCTGGGAGACCATCGAGGTGGACCCGGCCGACGACTGCCCGGACTCGGTGTTCGTCGAGGACACGGTCGTGATGTACCGGAACGTCGCGCTGATCACCCGCCCGGGCGCCGACTCCCGGCGTGCGGAGACCTCCGGGGTCGAGGAGGCCGTGGCCGGTCTTGGCTGCTCGGTGAACTGGATCTGGGACCCGGGCACGCTGGAGGGCGGCGACGTCCTGAAGATCGGCGACACGGTCTACGTGGGCCGGGGCGGGCGCACCAACGCCGCCGGCGTCCAGCAGGTGCGCGCCGCGTTCGAGCCGCTCGGCGCCCGGGTCGTCTCCGCGCCGGTGAGCAAGGTGCTGCATCTGAAGTCGGCGGTCACGGCGCTGCCGGACGGTACGGTCATCGGGCACATCCCGAAGATGGACACGCCCTCACTGTTCGCGCGCTTCCTGCCCGTCCCCGAGGAGGCGGGATCCCACGTCGTCCTGCTCGGCGGGGACAAGCTGCTGATGGCGGCGAGCGCGCCGAAGACAGCCGAGCTGTTCGCCGACCTCGGGTACGAACCGGTCGTCGTGGACATCAGCGAGTTCGAGAAGCTCGAAGGATGTGTGACGTGCCTCTCGGTGCGGCTGCGGGAGCTCTACGCCTGACCGGACTGCCTCATTCCCCCCTCCGGTCCCCCGACCTGCAGCGCCTGGGGTGGGTGACGCGCGTACGAGCGACCCCGCAGATCAGTGGCCCTTACGGCCCGCTTAACCTACGGCCTCGTAACCTACGGCAACGTAGCCTACGATGCCGTAGGTTCCCTGCACACCGCTCATACGTTTGTCCCCTGGAGAGTCCATGACGATCACCACTCCCCACCTCGGCAGCCCGGCCGGCGCCTGGACCGACGCTCAGCTGCTGTACGCCCTGGAGGAAGTGGTCGAGAAGGAACTCAACCGGCATCTGAAGGTCGCCAAGGACTGGATGCCGCACGAGTACGTGCCGTGGAGCGACGGGCGCAACTTCCCCGGCGTCTTCGAGGACGGCGAGGCCTGGGACAAGGAGCAGTCCAAGGTCACCGAGATCGGCCGCATCGCGCTCGTCGTCAACCTTCTCACCGAGGACAACCTGCCCAGCTACCACCACGAGATCGCCTCGCTGTTCGGCCGCGACGGCGCCTGGGGCACCTGGGTGCACCGCTGGACCGCCGAGGAGGGCCGGCACGGCATCGTGATGCGCGACTACCTGCTCACCTCGCGCGCGGTGGACCCGGACAAGCTGGAAGAGTTCCGGATGTCCCACATGAGCGAGGGCTTCGAGTCGGACAACCGGCACTCGATGCTGCACTCGGTCGCCTACGTGGCCTTCCAGGAGCTCGCGACCCGCGTCTCGCACCGCAACACCGGCCACCAGTCCGGGGACCCGGTCTGCGACCGCATGCTGGCCCGCATCGCCACCGACGAGAACCTGCACATGGTCTTCTACCGGAACCTGCTGAAGGCGGCCTTCGAGCTGGCGCCCGACCTGACCATGATGGCCGTGCGCGACGTCATCGTGAACTTCCGGATGCCCGGTCACGGCATGCCCGGCTTCGAGCGGGCCGCGGCGCAGATGGCGATCGGCGAGATCTACAACATGCGCATCCACCACGACGACGTACTCCAGCCGGTGCTGCGCTTCCTGAAGATCATGGAGATCGACGGCCTGGGCCCCGAGGGCCGCAAGGCGCAGGAGGAGCTCGGTCTGTTCATGGGCGGTCTGGACTCCGAGGCGTCGAAGTTCGACGAGAAGCTGGCCGCCCGCAAGGCCCGCATGGCGGCCCGGGCCGGCGCCTGACACCGCCCCGCACCCACTCCACGAGGCCCCCCGGCCGCCACGAGCGGCCGGGGGCCTCGTGCGTACCGGCAGCGGTTCCGAGACGAACCGGAAGGTGCCCGCCCCCCGTGGCCCCTACCGCGACACCCGCCGCAGCTCCAGCCGCTCCTTCTCCGAGAGACCGCCCCAGACGCCGAAGCGCTCGTCGTTGTCCAGCGCGTACGCGAGGCACGCCGCACGGATCGGGCACATACCGCAGATCCGCTTCGCCTCCCGCACCGAGCTGCCCGGTTCGGGGAAGAAGAAGTCCGCCCCCGTCTGCGCGCACAACGCCTCTTGCTGCCATTCGAGTTCGGGCGAGGTGATCGTGTCGATGTGCATGACCGGAAGCGTTGCGGGCGGTGAAAAACGTTCGATCAACGCGGGATCAACACCGCGTTCCCAGCCCTCCCGGCCGCTTCGATGGTGGCCCTCGGGACCGGCCGGCGCACGGCGGCGCGCGGAAACACCGCGCAAGCCGCCGCGGGCGGTGTTCCGGCGGCGGATGTCACCCGGCGGTGAAAGACTCGGCAGTGCGGACGACGGGCCCCTGCGCGAGGAGGGCGACGATGCTCACCACCCGTTACGTCACCGGCGCTCCGAACTGGATCGACCTCGGCACTCCCGACATCGACGGCGCCGCCGCCTTCTACGGCGGACTGTTCGACTGGCGGTTCCAGCCGGGCGGCCCGGAGGTCGGAGGGTACGGCCTCTTCCAGCTCGGCGGCAGGACGGCCGCAGGGGGCATGCAGACCACCGCCGAGCAGGGCCCGCCGTCCTGGACGGTGTACTTCCAGGCGCCGGACGCGGACGCCACGGCGCGTGCGGCCGAGCAGGCGCGCGGCTCGGTGGCGGTGCAGCCGATGGACGTCCAGGACCTGGGCCGGATGGCGATCCTCGCCGACCGGGCGGGAGTGACCTTCGGCCTGTGGCAGCCGGGGCGCCACAAGGGTCTTGAGGTGGTCCAGGAGCCCGGCTCACTGTGCTGGGTCGAGCTGTACACGGCGGACGTCCCGGCCGCGGCCGCCTTCTACCACTCCGTGCTGGGTCTGGAGACCTTCGGCGCCGACTTCGGCGGCGGCACGTACACCGCGTTCAGCCCCGCGGGGCAGAGCGAGGACGCCATGTTCGGCGGCGTCGTCCCGCTGGCCGACGACCCGGCCGAGGAGGAGGCGTACTGGCTGCCGTACTTCGAGGCCGCCGACCCGGACGCCATCGTCGCCCGGGCCGTGGAACTGGGCGGTACGGTCCGCCTCCCCGCCACGGACCTGCCGTCCGTCGGCCGCCTGGCGAAACTCGCCGACCCGTACGGCGCCCGCTTCGCGGTGATCCGCAGCGAGCCGCAGCAGGGGTAGGACGGGCCCGGGCCCTCACGAAGAGCGGCGCGCCCTGCGTCGCACCTCGGCGTTCCGTGTCCGGCTACCCCGCACTCACCGCTTCACCGCGCGGCCGGGCCGATAAGGAGGCCATCGCGCTGCCCTCCTCGGCGGTGGTGGTGCGGCCATCCCCGGGAGAAGCGGCGCAACGGGTTCACCACGCCCGCCGGCACGGGCGCTCCCGTTCAGAGAGCCCCGGGCACGGGCCCTAGGCCGACCCCCGCCGTACCAGCGTCGTCGGAAGCACCACGCTGGAGGGCGTCGCCCCGACGCCCTCCCGGGGAGCGACCCGGTCGAGGCCGCGCAGCAGCAGGCGGGCCATCAGGCGGCCCATCTCCTCTATGTCCTGACGGACCGTCGTGAGCGGCGGGTCGGTCTGTTCGGCCACGGGCCGCATGTCGTCGAACCCGATCACGGCCACGTCGTCGGGGACGCGGCGGCCCGACGCGCGCAGGACGCGCAGTGCCCCGGAGGCCATGAGGTCGTTGGCGGCGAACACCGCGTCCACGTCCGGGCAGCGCTCCAGCAGCTCGCGCATCGCCCGCTCGCCCCCGGCCGGGGTGAAGTCGGCCTCGGCGATCAGCCGCGGGTCGGCGTCCACCATGACGTCGCGGTAACCGTCGAGGCGGTCCGCGGCGGAGGTCTGGTCGAGGGCGCCGGTGATGTGCGCGATGCGGGTACGGCCGAGGCCTGCCAGATGGCGGACGGCGTCCCGGGCGCCGCCGCGGTTGTCGCTGTCGACGTAGACCACCTCGCGCCGGTCGCCGCTCCAGCCGGGCCGGCCGCCGAAGACGGTCGGGACACCGGCCCGCTGGATCAGCTCGGGCAGCGGGTCGTCGAGGTGCAGGGAGAAGACGAGGGCGCCGTCGACGTGCCCGCCGGCGAGGTACCGGGCGACCCGGGCGTGGTCGTCCCGGCCCTCCGTGAGCAGCAGCACGAGCTGGTTGTCGTGGGCGGTGAGCTCCTTGCTGATGCCGCGCAGCTGGAGCGCGAAGAACGGGTCGGCGAAGACCCGGGTCTCCGGTTCGGCGACGACGACCGCGACCGCGTCGTGCCGCCGGGTCACCAGGGAGCGGGCAGCCTGGTTGGGTACGTAGCCGAGCTCGTCCACGGCCTTGCGGACGCGCTCCACCAGAATGTCCCGCACCCCGTCGCCGCCGTTGACCACGCGGGACACGGTGGCCCGCGAGACACCGGCCCGGGCGGCCACGGCCTCCAGGGTGGGACGCGGGGCTGTGTCGGTCACTTCGGGGCTCCTCACCTGCGGCTGCGGTTCAGGATAGCCCCGGGACCTCAGCCTGGTGAGAGCGCTCTCGCGTGCCGCGCGGAACGGTCGCCCGTCAGTGCTCGTGGCCGCCGCCCGCGGGGCCCTCGCCGTGCTCGTGGCCGCCACCCGCCGGCTCCTCGCCGTGCTCGTGCGGCTCGTACCCCGGGATGGTCCCGTCCGGCTTCTTCACCAGGAAGAGCCCCACCATCCCCATGTCGGAATGGCTCTGCACGTGGCAGTGGTACATCCAGGCGCCCGCGCCGACGCCCTCCCCCGCGATCACCTGGAAGCCGAACGAGTCGGCCGGGCCCGTGATCTTGTTGTCGATGACCTGGCTGGGGTCCTCGGGGCCGGTCAGCATGCCGGTGCGGTTGTCGGCCCAGCGATGACCGTGCATGTGGAACGTGTGGTAGAACTCGCCGTGCGTGATCACGACGAACTCGACGCGATCCCCCACCGTGGCCTCGAAGTTCGGCCCCGAGTGCGGCGGCCTGTTGTTGATCCGCATGTCGTTGAAGACGACGGTGTGCGTCCGGTCCGGCAGGACGTCGCCCTTGCGGCGGACGATGACCGGGCCGAACAGGCCCTTCTGCAGCCCCACCGTGCCGTGCTCGGTGCCGACGACGTGGTCGTGGTAGTGCCAGTAGCCCGCGCTGCCCGCCCGCCAGGTGCCGTCCTTGCGACGGCCGGGGGCGTGGGTGCGCCAGGTGTAGGTGCGGGTGCCGCCCGGTTCGACATGACTGCGGTTCATCTTCGTGCCGTCGCTGGTGATCTCGTAGTCCAGGCCGTGCACATGCAGGCTCACCGCCACGTCCATGGCGTTCTCGAACTCGATGTGCAGGGTGTCGCCCTCATTGAGTTCGATCAGGGGGCCCGGGACGGACGCCTTGCCCTTCTCCAGGCCGTAGCCCATCTGCCCGTCGGCCAGCTTCTCGGCGTACAGCTTGATGCGCTTCACCTCGCCTCCGGCCGGCGCCGTCTTCGCCGGTCCGGCGGCGCTGACGGCCTCCGGCGCCACGGACAACGATGTCGCGACGGCCGCGCCGCCCAGCAGGACCCGCCGGTTGAAGCTGCGTCTGTCCATGCGGAACTCCCCACCTTGGTCAGGCATTTACGGAGGCGTACCTGTGATGAACCTGTGCGACGGTACCGGCCACGCTGCCGTTTATCCACGCTCAAGACAAAGTTGACGTCATCCCGGTCATAGGTATTGGCGTGACGTGCAAAGGGGTTTAGCTTCCTTGGCGGTGTTGCTGTGACCGAGGAGGTGCCCATGCACTTACGAGGGTTGAGCAAGTCAAGACGCGTCTGGGCGGCGTCCGTCGCCGCCGGGGTCGTGACCGCCGGGCTGCTGTCGGGCCCGGCCGCGAACGCGCGCCCTTACCCCGAACCCCCGTTGACAACGATGTCGATCAAGTCGCCGCCGGGCGGCGCGAACGTACGGGTGCTGATCTTCCACGGTTCCGCGGCGGCCGGTGAGGAGTCGCCGGTGGTGAACGCCGGGATCGAGGCCATCGAGGACATCGGCCTGTCGGGCCCGGCGAACCGCCGCTTCAAGGTCCAGGCAACCGGTGACGCCTCGGTGTTCACCGACGAGACCAGGCTCGGCCGTTTCAACGCGATCGTGTTCCTGACCGGCGGGGGCGATGTCCTCGACGCGGAGCAGGAGGCGGGCCTGGAGGCCTACATGGAGGCCGGTGGCGGATTCGTCGGCATTCACGACGCGGCGCGCGCGGAGCCGTACTCGGACTGGTTCACCGGTCTGGTGGGTGCCCGTCCGGCCGCGTCGAGCCCTACGGCCGTGCAGCGGGCGACCGTGGAGGTCGGAGACCGCCGGCACCCCGCCACCAAGGGGCTGCCGGTGCAGTGGAAGCGCCCGGACCGGTGGCTGAACTGGGTGAAGAACCCGTCGGGCGAGGTGCACACGGTGGCCCGGGTCCGCGAGTCGACGTACCAGCCGGGTTCCGGCTCCAACGGCTGGGACCACCCGGTCAGCTGGTGCCGTGACTACGACGGCGGCCGTTCCTTCTACACCGGCATGGGCGGGACGGTGTCGTCGTACGACGAGACCGACTTCCGCGACCATCTGCGCGGCGCGCTGCTGTGGACGACCCGGCTGGAGCAGGCCGACTGCAAGGCCACCATCAACGCCAACTACGCGGCGGAGCGCCTGACGAAGCCGAACCAGCCCGGGCAGAACGACCAGATCGGCGAGCCGCACGGCATGGTCACGGCGCCCGACGGCCGGGTCTTCTACATCGGCCGGGGCGGAGCCGACTCCTCGCAGCCCGTGATCACGGACTGGAACAACCCGGACATAGGCAAGGGCAGGGGCGAGATCCACGTCTACGACCCGACGACCAAGCAGGTCACCCTCGCCGGGGCGCTCACCGTCTTCGGCAACAAGGGCGGCGGGGACGAACTGGTCAAGGTCGAGGAGGGGCTGCTCGGCATCGAGCTGGACCCGGGGTTCGCACAGAACGGCTGGGTGTACCTGCACTACACGCCGCACGAGCGGATCGACCGCGAGAGGCGGATGGCGGAGCGGCGGGTCTCCCGGTTCACCCTCGACCGGGCCACGAACAAGCTGGACCTCGCCAGTGAGAAGGTCCTGCTGAAGTGGCCGGTGCAGATCCACAGCTGCTGTCACGCGGGCGGCGGGATGGCCTGGGACTCCAAGGGCAACCTGTACATCGCCACCGGCGACAACAACTCCAGCGGCTTCAGCGCCGGTTACTCGGGCAACAACCCGGAGCCGAACTACAAGGGCGTCTCGTTCGCGGACGCGCGCCGTACCGCGGGCAACACCAACAACCTCAACGGCAAGATCCTGCGCATCCACCCGGAGCCGGACGGGACGTACACGCTCCCCGCGGGCAATCTCTTCACCGGGAAGGAGACCGCCGAGGGCGGTGGCAAGACGCGCGGCGAGATCTACGTGATGGGGGTCAGGAATCCCGCCCGTATCTTCGTCGACACGTCGACCGACGTGCTCTACGCGGGCTGGGTCGGACCGGACGCGAGCGCGCCCTCGACCACCTGGGGTCCTGCCAAGTACGACACGTTCGCCGCCATCACCGAGGCGGGCAACCGCGGCTGGCCGTACTGCATGGGCAACAAGCAGCCCTACCGGGACCGCAATCTGCCGGACCCGTCCAAGCCGCTGGGCTGGTACGACTGCGACCACCCGAAGAACGAGTCGCCGAACAACGACGGCCTGGTCAACCTGCCGCCGGTGACCGGCAACAACATCTGGTACTCGCCGTCGGGCGGTGCGCCGGACTACCCGAGGGACGCGGGCGGAGTCCCGTCGTACAAGCCGGCGGAGGCCACCTACCGGCTGCCCTGGCTGAAGGGCGGCGGGCAGGCCGCGATGAACGGGCCGGTCTACCGGTACGGCACGGCCGCGCCGGACAGTGCCGTGAAGTGGCCGGCGTACTGGGACGGCAAGTGGTTCGTCGGTGACTTCTACGACGCCGACCAGCCGCGCCACGCGGTGCTCATGGACCCGAAGACGCAAGGCGACGGCGGTCTGCCGGTGCACGCGGAGTCGCTGAAGAAGATCGTGCCGGTCGGCAACGACGGCATCAGGAACCTCATGGACTGGAAGTTCGGTCCCGACGGCGCGCTGTACGTCCTCGACTACGGGCGCGGCTTCTTCACCTCGGACTCCAAATCGGCCCTGTGGCGGGTCACCTACAAGGGCGGCGGGCCCACCCCGGCCGCCGATCGGCTGGCGAGGGGGAGCGAGTGATCCGGCACCGAAGAGTCTGGGCCGCCCTGCTGGCCGCCCTGCTGATGCTGCTCGGCGTGCAGGCGCTGCCCGCCGCCGGGCAGCCCGGGAAGGAGGCTGCCGACCAGGTGCTCACCTGGACGGCCGGCAACGACATCGACAAGTACCTCTCCGCGCCGAAGACCGCGGTCGCCGGCGCGGCCACGATCGTCTTCGAGAACAGCACGGCCACCGGCAACACCACCGGCATGCCGCACACGCTGACGTTCGTGACCAGCGATCCCGAGTTCAACAGTGACGTGCAGCTCAACATCCTGGCCAACCCGAACGACGCCCAGGGCGGCAAGCACACCGCCCAGGTCACGCTCACGCCCGGCCGGTACTTCTACCACTGCACGATCCCCGGCCACGGCCAGATGCAGGGCATCCTGACGGTGACCGAGGGCACCGGCGAGGACACCACGGCGCCCGAGGCGTCGGCGCACGTCAGCGGCACGCAGAACACACAGGGCGCGTACGTCGGCTCGGCGAGCGTGGCGTTGCACGCCACCGACGAGGGCGGCTCCGGCGTCGACCGGATCGAGTACGCGATCGGCGAGGCGGGTGCCTGGCAGCCGTACACCACGCCGGTCGTCGTCGACCAGGTCGGCAGCCATCAGGTCCGCTACCGGGCGTTCGACAAGGCGGGGAACGTCTCCGCCGAGAAGAGCGCCGCGTTCACGGTGGTGGCACCCCAGTCGGACGACACCACCGCGCCGGAGACCTCGGCGACGGTGAGCGGTGAGCGCGACGCCGACGGGGCGTACATCGACATGGCGACGGTCACCGTCTCGGCCTCCGACACCGGGTCCGGGGTCAACACCATCGAGTACGCGGTCGGTTCGGGTGCCTGGCAGCCGTACACCGCCCCCGTGATGGTGCACCAGGTGGGTGAGCACACCGTCCGCTACCGCGCCACCGACAAGGCGGGCAACGTGGCGGCGGAGAAGAGCGTGCGGTTCACGGTGGCCGCCGCGCCGCCGCAGGACACCACACCCCCGGTGACGGGCGTGACCGTGGAGGGCACGAAGAATTCCGCCGGGGCGTACGTCAACAGCGCCCGGGTGACCGTCACGGCGACCGACGCGCACGGCTCGGGCGTCGAGAGGATCGAGTACTCGCTGGACGGCGGGCCCTACCTCGCCTACGCGGCGCCGGTGGTGGTCGACCGGGCGGGTGCGCACACCGTGGCCTACCGGGCGACGGACAGGGCCGGGAACACCGCGGCGGCCCGCACCGTGACCTTCACGGTTGTCTCCGGGCAGGTCCCGGCACCCGACTGTCCCGAGTACGACGAGCGGCTGACGGTGATCGTCGGCACGGTCGACTCCGGGGTGCGCAACCGGGTGACCGACAACCGGTGCCGGATCGGCGAGCTGATCGAGGACGAGAAGGAGTGGACGTCCCAGGCGCTGTTCCTCAAGCACGTGACGTCCGTTCTCGACGCGCTGCTGAAGGAAGGGGTCATCGACCAGCGGGAGTCAAGGGCGATCCGGAAGGCGGCCCGCGAGTCGGGCATCGGCAGGCCGGGGCAGACCGAGGGCTATCGGGCGCTGTTCGACGGCACGGCGGACTCTCTCGCCAAGTGGCAGCAGGTGGGCGGCGGTTCGTTCGGGCTGAACCCCGACGGGACGATCACCTCCAGCACCACGACGCCCGGCATGGGCATGCTGTGGTTCCCGCAGCGCAAGTACGGCGACTTCTCACTGAAACTCCAGTGGCGTGACGACGCTCCCGGCACCGGCAACGCCAACTCGGGTGTCTTCGTGCGCTTCCCGTGGGTCCATGACCACCCCGAGGAGTCCCGCCCGGAGTGGGTCGCCATCAAGTACGGGCACGAGGTGCAGGTGCTCGACCGGCCCGACGGCGACATGTACAAGACGGGGTCGGTCTACGGCTTCGACCGGGTCGGTCTGGCCGGCGCGGGCGTGACGCAGAAGGGCACCTGGAACGACTACGAGATCCGCGTGGAGGGCCAGCACTACTCGGTGCTGCGCAACGGTGTGCTGATCAACGAGTTCGACAGCACCGGCGGCCAGGAGTTCGCCCCGCCCCGCTCGGACGACCCGGGCACGGACGGGCGGCGGTTCGCCTCCGGCTACATCGGGCTCCAGGTGCACGGCACGACGGACGTGGTCTCCTACCGGGACATCCGGATCAAGGAGCTGTAGGAGGAGGCTCCTTCTCCTTGCGGGCCCTGCTCGGCTGTACCCGCATGGGCTCCCCCGGCATCTTCGGATACTCGGGCGGGTACGGCAGGTCGCCAAGACCGTGATCGTGCTCGTCGCGGCGGGCCAGGTCGAGCAGGGCTTCCAGGGAGTAGCGCTTGTCGTCCATGTCCGCGTGCACGTCGCCTAGTTCGGCGTAGCGCGCGGGCATGGTCGCGAGGTCGAAGTCCTGGGGGTGCGCGATGCCGACCTCGTCCCAGCGCAAGGGCGCGGAGACGGGGGCGTGCGGGCGGGGGCGTACGGAGTAGGCGGAGGCGATCGTGCGGTCGCGGGCCGTCTGGTTGTAGTCGATGAAGATGCGCTCGCCGCGCTCCTCCTTCCACCACTTGATGGTCACGTGCTCGGGCATCCGCCGTTCCATCTCCCGGCCGACGGCGATGGCGGCGCGCCGGACCTGGGTGAAGGTCCAGCGCGGTTCGATGGGCACGAAGACGTGCAGGCCCCGGCCTCCGGAGGTCTTGGGGAAGCCGCGCAGGCCGCCGAACTCGTCGAGCACCGCCCGTAGTTCATGAGCGGCGCGGGCGGCGTCGTCGTAGCCGGTGCCGGGCTGCGGGTCGAGGTCGATGCGGAGTTCGTCCGGGTGGTCGACGTCGTCGCGGCGTACCGGCCAGGGGTGGAAGGTGAGGGTGCCGAACTGTGCGGCCCACACCACGGCACCGGCCTCGGTGGGGCACATCTCGTCGGCGCTGCGGCCGCTGGGGAAGGTGATGTGCGCGGTGGGGATCCAGCCGGGCATGTTCTTCGGCGCCCGCTTCTGGAAGAAGTTCTCGCCGTTCACACCTTCGGGGTAGCGCTCCAGGGTGGTCGGCCGGTCGCGCAGAGCGCGCAGGATGCCGGGGCCGACGGCGATGTAGTAGCGCGCCAGGTCCAGCTTGGTGAATCCACGCTCGGGAAAGAACATCTTGTCCGGGCTGGACAGCCGTACGGTCCGGCCGTCCACCTCCAGTTCCACCGCGTCACCCATGCCGCCACCGTAGGCGTCGCCCGCATACCTCGCACATCGGGCATGTGGCGGAATATCGGCGCAGAATCGATCCATGGATCTGCCGGTGATGCCCCCTGTCCTGCCGATGCTCGCCAAGTCGGTGACAGCGATCCCCGCGGGCATGCAGTACGAGGCGAAGTGGGACGGGTTCCGGGCGATCGTGTTCCGTGACGGCGACGAGGTCGAGCTGGGCAGCCGCACGGGAAAGCCGCTGACCAGGTACTTTCCCGAGCTGGTGACAGCTGTGCGGGAGCGGTTGCCGGAGCGGTGCGTGGTGGACGGGGAGATCGTGATCGCGCGGGAGGGGCATCTGGACTTCGACGCGCTGACCGAGCGGATCCACCCGGCGGACTCACGGGTGCGGACGCTGGCCGAGCGGACTCCGGCTTCGCTCGTCGTCTTCGACCTGCTGGCGCTGGGCGACGAGTCGCTGATGGACGTCGCGCTGACCGGGCGCCGGGAGCGGCTGGCCGCCGAGCTCTCCGGCGTGCGGGCGCCGGTGCACCTCGCCCCGGCGACCACCGACATCGAAGTGGCGCGGCGATGGTTCGAGGAGTACGAGGGTGCCGGCCTCGACGGTGTCATCGCCAAGCCCCTGACCGTGCCCTACCGGCCCGATCAGCGTGCCATGTTCAAGGTCAAGCACGAGCGGACGGCGGACGTCGTGGTCGCCGGGTACCGCCTGCACAAGAGCGGCCCGGTCGTGGGTTCGCTCCTGCTCGGCCTGTACGACGACCGGGGCACCCTCCAGCACGTGGGTGTGTCCGCCGCCTTCACGATGAAGCGCCGCGCCGAGCTGGTGGAGGAGCTGGAGCCGTTGCGCCTGGACGACGTGACGGGGCATCCGTGGGCGGCCTGGTCCGAGGAGACCGCGCACGAGACGGCCCGGCTGCCGGGGGCGCCGAGCCGCTGGTCGGGCCGCAAGGACCTGTCGTGGGTGCCGTTGCGGCCGGAGCGGGTGGCCGAGGTGGCGTACGACCACATGGAGAACGGGCAGCGCTTCCGGCACACCGCCCGTTTCCGCCGCTGGCGCCCGGACCGGACCCCCGGGAGCTGCACGTACGCGCAGCTGGAAGAGCCGGTCCGCTACGACCTCTCGGAGATCCTCGGCGGCTAGCCGAAGGCCCGGTCAGGGCTGCATCAGGACCTTGACCGCGCCGTCCTGCTTGCGCTGGAACATCTCGTACGCGTGCGGGGCCTCCGACAGCGGGACCCGATGGGTGGCGAAGTCGTCCACGCCGAGGGGGTCCTCGTCGGTCAGGTACGGGATGATCTCGTCGCTCCAGCGGCGGACGTTGGCCTGGCCCATGCGCATCTGGATCTGCTTGTCGAACAGGGTGAGCAGCGGCAGCGGGTCCGCCATGCCGCCGTAGACGCCGGAAAGCGAGATGGTGCCGCCGCGGCGCACCAGGTCGATGGCGGTGTAGAGCGCGGCGAGGCGGTCGATGCTGAAGCGCTCGGCGATCGGGGCGCCGATCTTGCGGGGCAGGATCGCGGCGGCGTTCTGCACCATGCGCGCGGCGGCACTGCCGTGGGCCTCGGTGCCGACGGCGTCGATGACGGCGTCGGGGCCGCGGCCGTCGGTCTGGTCGCGGATCGCTTCGACGAGTTCCTTCTCGTCGTCGAAGGACCTCAGGTCGAAGGTCTCCACGCCCCGTGCCTTCGCCCGGCGCAGCCGCTCCGGGACGAGGTCGACGCCGAACACCCGTCCGGCGCCCTGGACCTGGGCGACCCGGCAGGCCATGTCACCGATGGGTCCGAGGCCGAGCACGGCGACGCTGCCGCCCTGCGGGACGCCGGCGTAGGCGACCGCCTGCCAGGCGGTGGGCAGGACGTCGGAGAGGTAGACGAACCGGTCGTCCGGCGGCCCCTCGGGGACTTTGATCGGGCCGAACTGCGCCTGCGGGACGCGCAGGTACTCGGCCTGGGCGCCCGGCACCGCGCCGTAGAGGCGGGTGTAGCCGAACAGGGCGGCGCCCATGCCCTCGCCCTGCACCTGGGTGGTCTCGCACTGCGTGGGCAGCCCGGTCAGGCACATCCAGCAGTTGCCGCAGGCGATCTGGAACGGCACCACGACCCGGTCCCCCACCTGCAGATCCGGGACACCGGCGCCTACCTCCTCGACGATGCCCATCGGCTCATGGCCGAGGATGTCGCCCGGGGTCATGAACGGGGTGAGCACTTCGTACAGGTGCAGGTCGGACCCGCACAGCCCGGTGGAGGTGATGCGGATGACCGCGTCCGTCGGCTCCTGGATCACCGGATCGGGCACGTTCTCCACCCGCACGTCCCGCTTGCCCTGCCAGGTCACTGCCCTCATCGCCTCGCGCTCCCTCCGTCAGCGTGCGCGTCGGTCGTACGGCGGGTCCCGGGTACCCGGACGCCCCGCGCTGAACCTTGAGCCGATCGACGGATGACGCCGAGACACTTCCCTGCCAAGAACGATCAACTATGGCCATCGATGTTCAGATAAGCGCACAATCAAGGCAGATCGATGACATAAGGCGCGGTGGCGACGGTGGGCATGGGACGAGGGACGCGCGGACGGCGCGCCGCGACGACGGTGGCGCTGCTGGCCGCCGCGGTGACGGGCGCCCTGACGGCGGGCTGCACCAGCGAGGGCGGACCGGGCGACGACGGACGGGGCGCACCGGAGGAGTCGAAACGGGGGACGTCCCCCTCGGCGACCGGCCCTTCCGCCCTCGCCGTCAAGATCGACAACGCCGCCGCGGCCCGTCCGCACACGGGCGTCGACGCAGCGGACGTGGTCTACGCCGAGCAGGTCGAGGGCGGACTGAGCCGGCTGATGGCGGTGTATGCGACCCGGCTCCCGGAGACGGTCGGGCCGGTGCGCAGCGCACGCGAGTCGGATCTGGAACTCCTGCGCCAGTTCGGCCGCCCCACGCTCGCCTTCTCCGGCGCGCAGAAGAAGCTCCTGCCGCTGATCGACAAGGCGCCGCTGCGGGCCAAGACGCCCGGCAACGCCGCCGACGCCTTCTTCCGCGGCTCGGGCAAGCCCGCACCGCACAACCTCTACCTGCGGCCGGAGCGGATCGTGCCCGAGACGCCCGGGCAGGCCGCCCTGACCACCGGTTTCCGCTACGGCCCGGCACCCGAGGGCGGCACGGCGACGGACTCCCGGACGGTGCGCTACCCGGCGGCCCGTTTCACCTTCACCTGGTCGGACGCCCGCGACCGGTGGCTGGTCGGCATGGACGGCGCGCCCGCGACGGCGGCCGACGGGAAGCGGATGACGGCCGCGACGGTCGTCGTGCAGTACGTGAAGGTGCGCGAGTCCGCCTTCCGGGATTTCCTGGGCAACAACACGCCGTACACCGAGACGGTCGGCTCGGGCAAGGCGACGGTGCTGCGCGACGGGCGGGCCTGGGACGTGGACTGGAAGCGGGAGAAGGCCACGGACGGCACCTCGTTCACCACCGGCGACGGCACCCCGGTGAACTTCGCGAAGGGCCAGGTGTGGGTGGTGTACTCCAAGACGCCCTGACGGCCCGCTCGGGCCGCGCCCCTCAGCGGGGCGCCACCAGGGGCTCCCCGGGATTGCGGAGCCCCTCGGCCGCGTCCGCGACCCGCCGGATGAGATCGAAGAACACCGTCCGCTCGTCGGCCGCCAGCGGGGCGAGGAACACCTGGTTCATCCGGGCGGTGCGCACGGTGAGCCTGCGGTGCGTGCGCTCCCCCTCGTCCGTGAGGTGCAGCAGGGAGCGGCGGCCGTCCTGGGGGTCGCGGACCTTGTCGAGCAGGCCGCGCCGGCTGAGCCGGCTGATCACCTCGGCGATGGTGGACCGGTCGAGCCCCACTCGCTCCCCCACCGTGCGCTGGTCCAGGCCGGGCTCGGCGACGAGGGTGTTGAGAACCGCGAACTGGGGCGAGGTGATCTCCTCGGAGACCATCGCGTTCCACAGCAGGTAGTGGGCCTGCTGGAGCCGCCGGGCCAGGTGCCCGGGGTGGGTGGTGAGGTCCGCGGCCGCCATGTGCACCCCTCGGTCGTTTTCGTCGGTGCACTGAACAATACCCATAGGCACGGGACGCTGTCTGCCGCGCACACAAAGAGCTGTGACCGTATCTGCCGAGGTCTTGACGCCTCTCGGGTCCCGATGGCAGCGTGAGGGTCAGCTCGCAGAAATACTCAGTGCCCTGATTAATTCGGTCGGGTCGCTCGGAAGAGATGGGGCTCCTCGGATGGACAAGGTGGTCGCCACAGCCCTGGAGGCGGTGGCCGACGTGCCGGACGGCGCGTCGCTCGCGGTGGGTGGTTTCGGGCTGAGCGGTGTGCCGAACGTGCTGATCGGGGCGTTGTACGAGCGCGGCGTGGCCGGGCTTTCGGTCGTCTCCAACAACTGCGGGGCGATGGAGTCGGGCCTCGCGGTGCTGCTGGCCGCCGGCCGGATCGCCCGGGTCACCGGGTCCTACATCGGCGCCAACAAGGAGTTCGCCCGGCAGTACCTGGCCGGGGAGCTGGAGGTCGAGCTGATTCCGCAGGGCACCCTGGCCGAGCGGCTGCGGGCCGGCGGCGCCGGGATCCCCGCCTTCTACACCCCGGCCGGCGTCGGCACCCAGGTGGCCGACGGCGGTCTGCCCTGGCGCTACGACGGTGAGGGCGGCGTCGCGCTCGCCTCGCCGCCGAAGGAGGTCAGGGAGTTCGACGGCACGGAGTACGTGCTGGAGCGGGGCATCCGCACCGACTTCGCCCTGGTCCGCGCCGCTCAGGGCGACCGGCACGGCAACCTCGTCTTCAGCAAGTCCTCCCGGAACTTCAACCCGCTGGCCGCGATGGCCGGGCGCGTCACCATCGCCGAGGTGGAGGAGCTGGTGGAGCCCGGCGCGATCGACCCGGACGCGGTGCACCTGCCGGGCATCTTCGTGCAGCGGGTGGTCGCACTCACCCCGGAGCAGGCGACGGACAAGAAGATCGAGCAGCGGACGGTGAGGTCCTGATGGCCTGGACGCGCGAGGAGATGGCCGCACGGGCGGCGCGGGAGCTGCGGGACGGCCAGTACGTCAATCTCGGCATCGGTCTGCCGACGCTGATCCCGAACTACCTTCCCGAGGGCGTCGAGGTCGTCCTGGAGTCGGAGAACGGCATCCTGGGCACCGGCCCCTACCCCACCGAGGACGAAGTCGACCCCGACCTGATCAACGCCGGCAAGGAGACGGTGACGGTCCTGCCGGGCGCCTCCTTCTTCGACTCGGCGCTGTCGTTCTCGATGATCCGGGGCGGGCACATCGACGTCGCCGTGCTCGGTGCCATGCAGGTGTCCGAGCGGGGCGACCTGGCCAACTGGGCCGTCCCCGGGAAGCTGATCACCGGCATCGGCGGGGCGATGGACCTGGTGCACGGCGCCCGCACGGTCATCGTGGTGATGACACACACCGCCAAGGACGGCTCCCCCAAGATCCTCACCGAGTGCGCCCTGCCGCTGACCGGCAAGGCGTGCGTGAACCGGATCATCACCGACCTCGGCGTCCTCGACGTCACCGACGGCGGCCTCGTCCTGGCCGAGACCGCGCCCGGCGTGACCGTCGAGGAGATCGTCGCCAGGACCGACGCCGAACTGATCGTCCCGGAGGGCCTGAAGTGAAGGACGTCTACATCGTCGACGCGGTCCGCACGCCGATCGGCCGCTACAACGGGGGCCTCGCGAGCGTGCGTCCGGACGACCTGGCCGCGCACGCCGTCCGCGAACTCCTCGCCCGCACACCGGAGCTGGACCCGGCCCGGGTCGAGGACGTCTACTTCGGCAACGCCAACGGGGCCGGCGAGGAGAACCGCAACGTCGGCCGGATGGCCGCGCTGCTCGCCGGTCTGCCCACGTCCGTTCCGGGCGTGACCGTCAACCGGCTCTGCGCGTCCGGCCTGGAGGCCGTGATCCAGGCGGCCCGGGCCATCGCGCTCGGCGACGCGTCCATCGCGCTGGCCGGCGGTGTCGAGTCCATGACCCGGGCGCCGTACGTGCTGCCCAAGAGCGACAGGGCCTTCCCGGCCGGGCACACCGAGCTGTACTCGACGACGCTCGGCTGGCGGATGGTCAACCCGCGCATGGAGCCGCAGTGGACGGTCCCGCTGGGCGAGTCGGCCGAACTCATCGCGGACAAGCACAAGATCGGCCGGGAGCAGCAGGACGAGTTCGCCCTGCGCAGCCACGAGAAGGCCGCGCGGGCGCAGGCCGAGGGCCTGTTCGACGGTGAGCTGGCGCCGGTGGCGATTCCGCAGCGCAAGGGCGAACCGGTGATCCTGTCCGCCGACGAGTGCGTCCGGCCGGACGCCTCCCTGGCGGCCATGGCCCGGCTGAAACCGTCGTTCCGCACGGAGGGCGGCACAGTGACGGCGGGCAACGCCTCGCCGCTGAACGACGGCGCGGCGGCGCTGCTCCTCGTCGACGAGGAGGGGCTGAGGGCGACGGGCCGCGAGCCGCTCGCCCGGGTCCGCGCCACGGGTGTCTCCGCGACCGACCCGCACTACTTCGGGCTGGCGCCCGTGGCGGCGGTCGAGCGGGCGCTGGCCAAGGCGGGCAGGGGGTTCGACGACCTGTCCGTGCTGGAGCTGAACGAGGCGTTCGCCGCGCAGGTCCTGGGATGTGTGGCCGAGTGGCCCGAGTTCGATCCCGCGATCCTCAATCCGCAGGGCGGCGCGATCGCCCTGGGGCATCCGCTGGGGGCGTCCGGGGCGCGGCTCGCCGGGACCGTCGCCCATCAACTGGCCCAGCGTGGCAGTGGAGTGGGTGTGGCCACTTTGTGCATCGGAGTGGGGCAAGGGCTCGCCCTCGTCCTGGAACGCTGAGCGATGCGTGCGGCTGCGGCCCGGTCGTGGCCGGTCGCGCCCGCGCGGCGGACCCGCATAGCGGTCCGGCCCCGCGCCCCTTCGCGGCGCGCCCCCTCCCCCGTCGACGACAACCGGAAGAGTTTCTCAGGGACCCCCATGACTCTCACGCAGCACGACATCGACCAGGAGATCGCGGCCGAGCACGCCGCGTACGAGAAGCGCCTCGCCGACGGCGGGCCCGTCGAGCACCAGCCGCGGCGCGACTACGCGCCGTACCGGTCCTCGGTGCTCCGGCACCCCAAGCAGCCCCCGGTCACGATCGACGTCAGCAAGGACCCCGAGCTGGTGGAGCTGTTCTCCCCCGCCTTCGGGGAGCGGGACATCACCGAGATCGACAACGACCTCACCCGGCAGCACGCCGGGGAGCCCATCGGTGAGCGCATCACCGTCTCGGGGCGGCTCCTGGACCGCGACGGCCGCCCGGTGCGCGGTCAGCTCGTGGAGATCTGGCAGGCCAACTCGGCGGGCCGCTACGCCCATCAGCGCGAGCAGCACGACGCGCCGCTGGACCCCAACTTCACCGGAGTGGGGCGCACGCTCACCGACGACGACGGCCGGTACCGCTTCACCACCGTCCAGCCCGGCCCGTACCCGTGGCGCCAGCACGCCAACGCCTGGCGGCCGGCGCACATCCACTTCTCGCTGTTCGGTACGGCGTTCACCCAGCGGCTCGTGACGCAGATGTACTTCCCGAGCGACCCGCTCTTCCCCTACGACCCGATCATCCAGTCCGTGACGGACGACGCGGCCCGGCAGCGGCTGGTCGCGACGTACGACCACAGCCTGTCGGTGCCGGAGTTCTCGATGGGCTACCACTGGGACATCGTGCTGGACGGCCCGCAGGCCACCTGGATCGAAGAAGGGCGCTGACCAGCCATGACGAGGATCGACACCAGCCGGCCGGACAGCGTGCTGCCCACCCCCTCGCACACCGTCGGCCCGTTCTACGGCCACGCCCTGCCGTTCCGCGGGGGCGAGGACATCGCGCCCCTCGGCCACCCGGACACCGTCACCGTGCACGGCCACGTCACCGACGGCGAGGGCGACCCGCTGCCGGACGCCCTGATCGAGCTGTGGGGCCCGGACCCCGACGGCAACCTGCCGAGGGCCGACGGCTCGATGCGGCGCGACCCGGCCTCGGGCGGCTTCCTCGGGCGCAACGGCGTGGAGTTCACGGGCTGGGGGCGGATCCAGACCGACGCGAACGGCCACTGGTACGCGCGGACGCTGCGGCCCGGCGCCCGCGGTCGCAACGCCCCCTACCTCAGCGTGTGCGTGTTCGCGCGAGGGCTGCTCGTGCACCTGTACACCCGGATCTACCTTCCCGTCGACGCGGCGGTGCTCGCCGCCGATCCGCTGCTGTCCGGGCTGGAGGACGCCCGCCGCGACACGCTGATCGCCGCGGAGGAGGGGGACGGCACGTACCGTTTCGACATCCGCCTTCAGGGCGAAGGCGAGACGGTCTTCCTGGAGTTCAAGTGACATCTCCCTCTGGCGACACCGGCCTGCTCGCCCCCGGGTGGGCCGGTTCGGCGGCCGCGGCGGACACCGGCGACCACGCGTATCTGCGGGCCCTGCTGGACGCGGAGGCCGCGCTGACCCGCGCGCAGGCCGCCCTGGGGCTCGCGCCGGCCGAGGCGGCGACGACGGTGACCGAGGCGGCCGGCGGCGCCTTCGACGCGGTCTCCCTCGCCGGGCGGGCCCGCGCGGGCGGCAACCCCGTCATCCCGCTGGTCGCGGATCTGACGAAGGCCGTGGGCGACGTGTACGGCCCCTACGTCCACCGGGGCGCGACCAGCCAGGACATCATGGACACGGCAACGATGCTGGTCGCCGCACGGGCTCTCGGCCCGGTCCTCGCCGACCTCGGCCGGACCGAACAGGCCCTCGCCCTGCTGGCCGCCGGGCACCGCGACACCGCGATGCCGGGGCGGACCCTCACCCAGCACGCCGTACCGACCACCTTCGGGCTGAAGGCGGCCGGGTGGCGGTCGCTGGTGCTCGACGCGCGGGACCGGGTGAAGGCCGTCCGGGAGTCGTTGCCCGCCCAGCTCGGCGGTGCGGCGGGGACGCTGGCGGCCTTCGGAGCCTACGGCGCGGGCGATCCGGCCGGGTTGCCGGAGGCGTACGCCCGGGAACTCGGGCTGCGGGCGCCCGATCTGCCCTGGCACACCCTGCGGACGCCGATCGGCGATCTCGCCGGGTGTCTGGCCTTCGCCGCCGGTGCGCTCGGCAAGGTCGCCGTGGACGTCCTGACCCTCTCACGCACCGAGATCGCCGAGGTCGTGGAGGGCAGCGGCGGGAGTTCGTCCGCCATGCCGCACAAGTCCAACCCCGTACGGTCCACCCTGATCGCCGCCGCCGCGCGGCGGGCGCCGCAGCTCGCGGCCACGCTGTACGGGTCCATGGCCGCCGAGGACGAGCGCCCGGCCGGGGCCTGGCACGCCGAGTGGGAGCCGCTGCGGGACCTTCTGCGGCTGGTCGGCGGGGCCGCCCGGGACGCCGCCGAGCTGGCGGAGGGACTGCGGATCAGGCCCGGGGCCATGCGCGAACACCTGGACCTCACCCACGGATTGATCGTCTCCGAGCGGCTGTCCGCCGAACTGGCCCCGGTATTGGGCCGGGCCCGCGCCAAGGAACTCCTCACGCGGCTGGCCGCGGAGGGGCGCCCGCTCGCCGAGGCGCCGGAGCTGGCGGACGCCGACCTCGACCCGACCCACTACACGGGCTCCGCCGGGGCCCTCACCGACCGTGCCCTGGAGCGACGTTGACCCTGCTGAACCACCGTGCCGAAGGCCCCTCCTCCGCTCCCCCGCTGCTGCTCGGCCCCTCGCTCGGCACGTCGTACGCCCTGTGGGACGCGGTGGCGCCCGAACTGTCGATCAGCCATCGGGTGGTCCGCTGGGACCTGCCGGGGCACGGCGGTTCGGCGCCCGGCCTCATCGAGGCGGGTGCGACGGTCGCCGATCTGGCCGGGCTGGTGCTGGCGCTCGCCGACTCGCTCGGCATCGAGCGGTTCGCCTACGCGGGCGTCTCGCTGGGCGGGGCCGTCGGGCTGCATCTCGCGGTGCACCATCCGCAGCGGCTGTCCTCCCTGGCCGTGATCTGCTCGTCGGCGCATTTCAACGGATCCAGGCCCTGGGAGGAGCGGGCCGCAGCGGTGCGGCGGGAGGGGCTCGCCGGACTGGCGGAGAACGCCGACGCGCGCTGGTTCGCCGGTGACTTCACCGTGCCGCGGCTGGTCCAGGACCACCGGGACGCCGACCCGGAGGCGTACGCCGCCTGCTGTGACGCGCTGGCCGCGTTCGACCTGCGGGACCGGCTCACGCAGATCGCCGTGCCGACGCTGCTGATCGCCGGCCGCGAGGATCCCGCGACGCCCCCCGCGCATCTGCGGGAGATCGCCGACGCCGTGCCGGGCGCGACGCTCGTGGAGTTGCCGGGCGCCTCGCACCTGGCCCCGGCGCAGTGCCCCGAGGCGGTGCTGACCGCCCTGCGCGCCCACTTCGGCCAAGGCGCCTCCCGGGGCATGGCGGTCCGGCGCGAGGTGCTCGGGGACGCCCACGTCGACCGGGCGCAGGACCGGCAGACACCGTTCACGGCCCGCTTCCAGGACTTCATCTCGCGTTACGCCTGGGGCGAGATCTGGACCGACCCGGCCCTCTCGCGCCGCGAGCGCAGCATGATCACCCTCACCGCCCTGGTCGCGCACGGCCACTACGACGAACTGGCCATGCACGTCCGTGCGGCCCGCCGCAACGGCCTCACCCCGGAGGAGATCGGCGCGGTGCTGCTCCAGACGGCGGTGTACTGCGGGGTGCCGGCGGCGAACTCGGCGTTCGCGACGGCCCAACGGGTGCTGGCGGAGGAGGACGGCACCGCTTAGGGCCACAGGGTGACCCCGCCGGTCATGGGCACGGCCAGGTCTCGCACCCGCCCTGTCCCGTGCCTACCGTGGAGGCATGTCCATGATGCGCCTGGCCTACTCCGGGCCGACACCGGCCTTCAAGGCGGCGCGTGCCCGGTCGGCCAGGCCGTCGGCCCCGCTGGAGACCGCCAGGTCCAGGCCGCGGTGCAGGTCGGCCGCCGAGCGGGCGGCGATGCCGAACTCGATGCGGGCCGCCGCGTGTTCGTACTGGCAGGGCGAGGCCTCCAGGTACGTGACCGCCTGGGCGTAGAGCCGGACGGCTCGCTGGCCGGTCTCCAGGTCGGCGGCGCAGCGCAGGGCCTCCCCTATCGCCGTGTCCGTGCCGAAGCGCTCCGCCTGGCGGCGGACGTCGACCGCGAGCCGGGCGGCACGGGCCGGGTCCTCGGTGCTGAGGGCGCGGGCGAGATCGGCAGCCCAGGGGACGAGCACCGGGTTGTGGTGGCCGCGGGCCGCCGCGGCCTTCTCCGCGGCTTCCAGTTCGTTGATGCCTTCCTTGGTGCGGCCGACGGCCAGCAGCAGCCGCCCGCGCACCGAACGGGGGTCGGGCAGGACGATGGTGGAGGGGTAGGGCGGGGCGAAGCCGTGCTGTTCGGCGACCTCCCAGGCCTGCTCGACGTGGCCGCGGGCGAGCAGGGTGTCGACGAGGCTGCACGTCGCGGACCAGTATCAGGGGCAGGCCGCGGCCGACGCGCTCGGCGAGGCGCAGTGCCTCGCGCAGGGACGCCTCCGCCTCCTTCAGACGGCCCCGCCTGCGGTGACCGATCCCGACGTACGCGTGGGCCAGGGCGAGGTGGCCGCCGCTCCAGCCGGCCGTCTCGTAGGCGCGCAGGGCTTCGTTGTAGAGGGTCTCGGCGCGGTCGAGGCGGTCGGTGAAGCCGTAGGCGTTGGCCAGCATCAGCAGCAGCTCGATGCCCCACTCGGTGTCGGTCCAGCCGAGACCGGGGGCGAGACGGCCGTTGACGAGGGCGCGGTCGCACAACTCGGCGACCTCCTCGGCGTTCTCGCCGTGCATGAGGGCGTCGAAGCCGCGCAGGATGAGCAGGGCGCGTTCGGAGTTGTCCCGGCCGGTGCAGGGGCGGGCGAGGTCGGCGAGCCGCTGGGACCGGCCGGGTGAGGCGGCCTCCCCGGCGTGCAGCCCCTCCCACATGAACTGCGCGGCCTGCAACCGCATCCGGTCGGGGCCCGGCTGGAGCCGGGCGGCCTCCGCCTCGACCGTGCGGACGGCCTCCTCCAGCTGGTCGTTGTGGAGCAGCGCCTGGGAGAGGCGGAAGACGGCGTCGACCCGCTGGCCGCCGTGCAGGCCGGGCATGCCGAGCGCGGTCCGCAGATGGCCGATGGTGCGGGCGGGCGCGGTGAGGAAGGTGGCCTCGGCCAGTTCGTACAGCACCTGGGGGTGCGACTCGGGCCGCGGCGGTTCCTTCAGGGCGCGTTCCAGGCAGCGGCGGGCCGCGTCGGGGGCGCCGACGGCGAGGTGCTCGCGGGCTGCCTCGCGCAGTTGCCCGACGAGTTCCTCGTCGTCGTCCGGGTGGACCTCCAGGAGGTGGCGCGCCGCGGCCGCGGCGCCGTGTCCCTCGTCGGAGACGATCCGGGCGGCTATGCCGTGCATGGCGGTGCGCAGAGCGTCGGGGATGGAGTTGTAGACGGCGGACGCGATCAGCGGGTGGACGAACTCCAGGTCGCCGTCGGCGCTCCGGCCGGTCGCGGGGTCGGGCGAGGTGAGGATGCGGGCGGTGCGCAGCAGGTCGGCACAGCGGCGGGCGTCGTCCGGACGCAGGGTGGCGAGCTTGGCGACCAGGTCGGTGGAGATGCCGGTGCCGAGGATGGCGGCGGCCCAGGCGAACCGGGTGGCGTCGATGCCGAGTTCCTCGAGGCGGGCGACGAGGCCGCCGCCGCGGGCCGAGCGGTTCAGCTCGCGCAGTTCGCCGGCCCGGGCCTCGACCGGTTCGAGTTCGTTGTCCTGCACCCTCGCGAGGAGTTCGACGGTCTCGTAGGGGTTGCCGGCGGTGACGGCCCAGACCTCGCGGCAGAACGCGGCGTCGGCATGGTCTCCCAGGGAGGCGCGGGTGAGCCCGGCCGTGGCGTCCGGCGTCAGAGCGCTCAGCGTCGTCACGGGGCCGTGCGCGGCGGCGGCGACGGTGTCGAGGTGGCGGGCGCTCGCGCCGGAAACCTCCTCGGGGCGGCGGGTGACGACGACCAGGACGGACATCTCGTCGATGCGCTCGGCGAGCCCCGCGAGCCAGTGCAGGGTCTCCTGGTCCGCCCAGTGGGCGTCGTCGAGCAGCAGGACCAGCGGCCAGTCCCGGCGGGCGAGCCGGCGCACGGCCGCGACCAGGCCGTCGCACACGCCCTGCGGGTCGGCCTGCCGGTCGCCCGGTTCCGCGATGCCGAGAGCGGGGCCGGCGATGTCGTACCAGTCGCCGAGGTACTCGCGGGCCTCCTCCGGCAGCATCGACACCAGGGCCGGCTGGAGCAGTTGCCGCACCACGTTGAAGGGGACCGACCTGAGGGTCTCGCCGCCGCGCGCCGACCAGACCGTGCAGCCGCGGGCCTCGGCGATGCGGCGGGTTTCGGCCAGCAGGGCGGTCTTGCCGAGGCCGGCCTCGGCGCGGAAGACGAGCAGTCCGCCGGGCGAGGAACGGTCCGTGCACAGGGTCTCGACCGCCCGCGTGACGGCGGCGATCTCCTCGTCGCGCTCCCACAGGAAAGCCGAGGCGGCGGCCGTGGGCCGTACCTCCGTCATCCCGCTACCTCCCCAAGTCGCCCGAACGACGTACAGACGTCGAGCGTAGCCGTCCGATTGCCCGAGTGGAGGGTGGTCGGGGCACGTCTTGCCGTGACGGGTGACACCGGGTACGGCCGGGCGACGCGCCTGGCCCGTCACCAGCCGTATTTCGGTCAACGCCGCGCAAAGCAAGGGAAGGTGACGTTCATTCAGCCATAGCGGGACGAGGCGTGAGCGGCTGCTTCGCCGATCTCCGGCGGGCCGTGCCGCGGCCATGGCCGGCGGCCCCTGGAACAGCCGGTTCCGGGTCCTCTCATGCCCCTTTCACCGACGCCTCATACGGTGGGGGCATGACGCAGGAGACTCCTCCCGGGTGGTACCCCGACCCCGGACAGACAAGTGACGGGCCCGCCACCGAGCGCTGGTGGGACGGCAGGACCTGGACGGACCGCGTCCGCCCGGTACAGCCGCCCCCGACCTGGGGTCCCCCGGCCGGGAGCGACGCACGGGGTGCCGGGGACCCGGCCGGGCGCGAGGCGCCGGCTGCCGATGCGCCGGTGACCGGGCAGCCGACCGGTACCGCGGGCCCGGACGCCGCCGGGGAGCCCGACGGCGTCCCGGGCTCGGAAGCCGCCGGATACGCAGATGCCGCCGGGCAACCGGGCGGAACGTATCCCCACCCAGGTGCTGCCGGGTCGGGAGCCCATGGGCACCCCGCGGGCGGCGCGTATCCCGGGGGCGGCGCCTTTCCGGGCGCTGCCGGGTATCCCGCCTACCCCGCCTATCCCACCGCGCCTCCGGGCGGCCGCGGGCGGCGGCTTCGCACAGGCGCGGCCGTCGCGGCGGCCGTGGTCGTGCTCACCAGCATCGGCGTGGGCGTGTACGCCCTGACGGACGACGGAGGGGGCGGCTCGCCCACGTCGCAGGGGCAGCCCGGCGGGCCGGGTGCGCCCGGAGGGCCGGGCGGGCCGGGCGGGCCGGGCGGGTCCGGTGGTTCCGGCGGTGACGGAGGGTCCGGGGGCGACGGCGGGTCCGGCGGGCGGAGTCCGGGGCCCGAGCAGTCGGAGCCGCCGAAGATCAGGAGCGGGTCGGTGACCGACGCGGTGAGCGGGATCAGCCTGCCGATACCGAAGGGCTGGTACGGCCAGCAGGCCCGGGCCGGCGCGCAGGTGACGTCCGAGGACTCCTACAAGTGTCCCGGCGACACCTCCTCGACCTGCACCAAGGGCGGCGCCTACTCCGCACCGGCCCTTGCACTCGGCACCAAGGGCGCCACTCCCGAGGAGATAGCCAAGGCGGACATCGGGAAGAACGCCGAGGAGTCCTACGGCGGCAAGTCCTACGGCGGGATCACCTCCCACGACGTACTGGAGTCCAAGGCCGTGACGGTGGCCGGGCAGAAGGGCTACCTGGTCCGCTGGAAGGCCGTCACGAGCAAGGGCGCCGACGGCGTCGTGGAGTCGCTCGCGTTCCCCTCCCCCGCGAACGCCAAGCTGATGGTCGTCATCCGGTTCGGCGTCGACGCGGGTCAGCAGGAGAACGTGCTCGACGACATCACCAAGGGCATCAAGGTGGCGACGGGCAGCGGCAACGGTCAGGACGTCTGACCGGGAGCGGACACCCGCTCACCGGTCGGCCGGGTGGGGCACCCCCGCCGCTCACAGGGGAACCCCACCCGGCCGGGGGGTGCGCGCCGCCCCCGTCCCCACGGGTCGGCGCGGTCGGGTCACCGTCCGGTCATCCGGCGGACGGCGGCCCGGGTCTCAGGTCAGGCCCAGTGCCGGCAGCACGGCGGCCTCCACGAACCGGACCAGGTAGTCCGGGTCGGCCCACTCGCCCTCCAGGACGGGCCGCACCCGCAGGACGCCGAGCAGTTGTGCCGGGATGTACTCCAGCGCCGGATGGTCGGCAGGCACCTCGCCGCGTTCGACCCCGCGCCGGATGATCTCCTTCAGCGCGGCGATCTCCGGCTCGACCAGCGCCTCGCGCAGCGCACGCTGCAATTCCGGGTCCTGGCCCGCGGCATGGGCGAGCGCCTGGAGCAGCTTGGTGTCCCGGCCGGACAGCTCGCCCGCCGCCCGGGCCGCCTCGCGCAGGTCCTCGGCGAGCGAGCCGGTGTCGATACAGCGCGTGCGCCGGTGGGAGCGCAGCGCCGCCGCCACCAGCTGGGGCTTGGTCTTCCACTGGCGGTAGAGCGTGGACTTGCTGCACCGGGTGCTCGCGGCGACGCCTTCCATGGTGACGGAGTCGTAGCCGCACTCCCCGAGCTGTTCCAGCACGGCGTCGTAGAACTCCTGCTCACGCTCGGGCGTGATCTTGGAGCGGCGCGTGGCACCGACCGGCTCGGGCCGGTCCGCAGCCTGCGACGTCATGGGCGGTGCTCCTGGCTTTCGTCGGGCGGCCGGACATTCCCGGCCGGCGATGTGTCGTACGTCTATCGATACGGCAGTGTACCGGTACGCAACCGTATCGGTACACTGCCGTATCGGTACGCTCTCGTACCGATAACAGCGCCACCGTCACCGAAGGGGCCGGGGGATGAATGCCCGCACCGAGCCTGCGCAGGCGGGGTCCGACGCGACAGCGCGACCGCCGCTCGTCCGGGAGCTCCTGCTCGTCGCAGGGCTCTTCCTCGTCTACAAGTTCGGCCGGCAGCTGGCCACGGGCCACAGCGGCGAGGCCTTGCGCAACGCGCACCGCGTGTGGGAATTCGAACGAGCGGTCCGTCTGCCGGGCGAGGAGAGGGTGCAGTCCCTGCTCCTGCACGGCGACGGTTTGGCGCACCTCGCGAACACGTACTACGCGACCGTCCACTTCCCGGCCACCGCCGCCTTCCTGGTCTGGCTGTACCTGCGCCGCCCGGCGCACTACGTGTGGGCCCGCCGGGTCCTGGCCACGGTGACCGCCGCCGCCCTGGTGCTGCACCTGCTGTTCCCGCTCGCCCCGCCGCGCATGTCGGCCACGACCGGTCTCGTGGACACCGCGCGGGTGTACGGGCCGTCGGTGTACGGCGACCCGGCGACCGACTCCCTGTCGAACCAGTTCGCCGCGATGCCGTCGCTGCACTTCGGCTGGGCGCTGATGGTGGCGATCGGGCTGATCGTCGCGACCCGCTCGCGGTGGCGCCGGCTGTGGCTGGCGCATCCGCTGATGACGTTGCTGGTGATCGTCGGTACCGCCAACCACTACTGGCTGGACGCGATCGTGGCGACAGCCCTGCTCGGCCTCGCGCTCGCGGTGATCCCCATGCCTGATCGCAGGGCGACCACGGCCCGCCGTGCGCAGGGCGGCCTCGTACCGGCTCAGCGCGACGAGCAGGCACTCGCGGGAGCGGGCCGGTGAACGCCGTCCTGGTCGCCGTCGCCCTGTCGCTCGTCTCCGCCGTCGCCTACGCGGCCGCCGCGGTCACCCAGGAGCGGCTCGCGTCCCGCTCCCCCGGTGCGGGCCCGCTGCGGCTGCTCGGCAGTGGCGCCTGGTGGGGATCGGCCGGGCTGAACGCCTCGGCCGCGCTGCTGCACGTCGTCGCCCTCCGGTACGGTCCGCTGACCGTCGTCCAGCCGCTCGGGGCGCTCACCCTGGTCGCGGCGGTGCCCATGGGGGCGCGGATGGCGGGACGGCACGTGAGCGCGGTCGAGTGGAGGGGCACCGCGCTGACCCTGCTGGGCCTGGGCGCGGTCCTGGTCACGGCGTCCGGTCCCGCGCCGGACGATGTACTGAGCGTTCCCGAGGCGCTGGCGGTGGCGGGCGCCACCGCGGCCTTCATCGGGGTGCTGTCCCGGCCGGGCGCCCGGCCCGGACTGCGGCACGCGACCGCGTCCGGGCTGGCCTCCGGTGTCGCCTCGGCCCTGACCCAGACGGTGACCGTGGCCGCCACGGACCGGACCGGCCCGGTGCTGAGCGTCCAGGTGGTCGGCGTGGCGCTGCTCGTCGCGGCCTTCGCGGCCGGCGGGCTGCTGCTCTCCCAGACGGCCTACCGCGGCGGTCTGGGCGGCCCGCTCGCGATGGTGACGCTGGCCAACCCGCTGGCCGCCGCGGTGATCGGCCTGTCGCTGCTGGGCGAACGCCTCCAGGGCGGCCCGGCGGGGGTCCTGCTCGCGCTCGCGGGGGCGGGCCTGGCGTCCTGGGGTGTGGTGCTGCTGAGCCGGGCTGTCCCCGCGGCGGCCGGCCCCATCGACGGCGACCATCCGGTGGCCGCGGTCCTGGCCCTGGAGCCCGGCTCGGCCACGGCCGAACCGGCGCTGGTGCCCCGGCCGCACGATCCGGGGCACCTCACTCCCGCTACGCGGTGATGATCGCCGGGTCGCTCACCCCCGGCCGCCCGTTCTCGACGTGCCCGGCGAACCGCCGCAGGAACGCCTTGTCGCCCTCGGCGGTGACGGTCAGGTCGTACCAGCGGCGGCTGCCGGCGAGTTCGACGGTCCGGCACACCCGGGCGCCCGGGCGGACGGTGACGGTCGAGGGCCGGCCGCCGTAGGCACTCTCGAGCTTCAGACGGGCCGTGCCGGAGCCCTGGTTGGTGAAGGTCAGCTCGATGTCGTCGCCGGTGTGGCGCGCGGTGACCTCGCAGCCGGCCTCCTTGTTCGAGCCCTTGAAGACCCGCACGAAGCCGTTCGGGCCGTGCACGGTCAGGTCGTAGGAGCCCCCGGAGTAGGCCGAGTTCCAGGTGTCGGAGAGCGTCCTGCCGGCCTCGGTGGTGTACATCCAGGGACCGTCGGTGCGGTTGCCGGAGGTGATGTGGAAGGCGCCGCCCGCCTTCGCCCCGGAGACGAAGGTGAGGGTGAGCCTGCCGACCGCGGCGTCGACCGAGGCGTCCACGTGCGGGGCGTACTTCAGCGGCCGGGAGCGGCGCAGGCCGCGTTCCTGGCGGGGCATGCGCGGGTCCGCGGGCGGGGTCGGCCGGTAGTCGGGGTGGCGCTCGCGGTCCTGCGGCTCGTACGCGTCGGTGCCGGGCAGCGGGACCGGGCGCGCGTCCTTGCGGGAGAAGTCGAACGCGGACGTCAGGTCACCGCAGACGGCCCGGCGCCACGGCGAGATGTTGGTCTCGCGCACGCCGAAGCGGCGCTCCATGAACCGCAGGATCGAGGTGTGGTCGAGGGTCTCGGAGCAGACGTAGCCGCCTTTGCTCCACGGCGAGACGACCAGCATCGGCACCCGGGGGCCCAGCCCGTAGGGGCCGGCCGTCTTCCCGGCGCCGCCCGGGAAGAGGTCGAGGGAGACGTCGACGGTGGACAGGCCCCGGGAGGCGTCCTTCGGCGGCAGCGGTGGCACCACGTGGTCGAAGAAGCCGTCGTTCTCGTCGTAGGTGATGAACAGCGCGGTCTTCGACCAGACCTCCGGGTTGGAGGTGAGGGCGTCCAGGACCTGGGCGATGTACCAGGCACCGTAGTTCGAGGGCCAGTTGGAGTGCTCGGAGAAGGCCTCGGGGGCGGCGATCCAGGAGATCTGGGGCAGCTTGCCGGCCTTGACGTCGGCGCGCAGCAGGTCGAAGTAGCCGTCGCCGGCCTTGGCGTCGGTGCCGGTGCGGGCCTTGTCGTACCAGGGGTCGCCGGGCTGGGCGCTCCGGTACTTGTTGAAGTACAGCAGGGAGTTGTCACCGTAGTTGCCGCGGTAGGCGTCCTGGATCCAGCCCCAGGAGCCCTTCGCGTCGAGGCCGTCGCCGATGTCCTGGTAGATCTTCCAGGAGACGCCCGCCTGCTCCAGACGTTCGGGGTAGGTGGTCCAGCCGTAGCCGAGCTCGGCGTTGTCCAGGACCGGGCCACCGCCACTGCCGTCGTTGCCGGTGTACCCGGACCACATGTAGTAGCGGTTGGGGTCGGTGGAGCCGATGAACGAGCAGTGGTAGGCGTCGCAGACGGTGAAGGAGTCGGCGAGGGCGTAGTGGAACGGGATGTCCTCGCGGGTCAGGTACGCCATGGTCGTCGTGCCCTTGGCGGGCACCCACCGGTCGTACTTGCCGCCGTTGTAGGCCTGGTGGCCGTCGGGCCAGGAGTGCGGCAGACCCTCCAGGAACTGCATGCCGAGGTCGTCGGCGTCCGGGTGGAAGGGCAGGACCTCCTTTCCGTCCTTCTCCTGGTGCCAGACCGGCTTGCCGTTGTCGAGGGTGACCGGGCGGGGGTCACCGAAGCCGCGGACGCCTCGCAGGGTGCCGAAGTAGTGGTCGAAGGATCGGTTCTCCTGCATCAGGACGACGATGTGCTCGACATCCTCGATCGACCCCGTGCGGTGGTTCGCCGGCAGTGCGGCCGCGCGCTGGATGCTGGCGGACAGCGCGCTGAAGGCCGTGGTGGTGCCCGCGAGTTGGAGGAAGCGGCGCCGGTTGACTTCGGACATGAAGGACAGACCTCTCATCCTGCTGTGCTGGATGGCCGGAACGTGACGGAATCTGCGCGGAAGGAGTGTTTCAGGGACACCAAACGACAAGGAAGGGGCCGGTGACACTCGTGTGAAAGTCGCCGGTACGCCGGGTGTGCCGGGGCGTTCCCAGGGGAGGGTGAGGGGCGTGACAGAGACGCAGACGGCTTCCCCGCCGACGCAACGGCCCGTTCGCCAGCTCCTCGCCGCCTCCGTGGGCAACGCGGTGGAGTGGTACGACTGGTACGCCTACACGTTTCTGGCCACCTACATCGCCGGCCAGGTCTTCCCCAAGAGCGCGGACAACTCGCTGGTGCCGCTGCTGTCCACGTTCGCGGTGTTCGCGGTCGGCTTCTTCATGCGGCCGGTCGGCGGGCTGCTGATGGGCGCGGTCGCGGACCGGCACGGACGGCGGGCCGCGCTGACGGTCACCATTCTGCTGATGGGCGGCAGCAGCCTGCTCGTCGGGCTGACCCCCACCTACGCGACGGCGGGTGTGCTGGCGCCGGTGATCCTGGTGCTGGCGCGACTGCTGCAAGGCCTGTCCGTGGGTGGTGAGTTCGCGGCCTCGACGACCTTCCTGGTGGAGTCGGCGGGGCCCGGCCGGCGCGGGCTGTTCTCCAGCTTCCAGTACGTGTCGACGACAGTGGGGCAGCTGGTCGCCTCGGGCATCGCCACCCTGCTGGTGGGCACGCTGGACGACGGGCAGATGAACGGCTGGGGCTGGCGGGTGCCGTTCGTGCTCGGAGCCGTACTGAGCCTGGTCGGCTTCTGGATCCGGCAGGGCGCACAGGAGACCCGTAGCGCCGAGCAGCGGCAGGGGCCGCGCCCGGGCCTGTTCGAGGCGCTGCGCCGGCATCCGCGCGAGTCGCTCCTCATCGGCGGCATCACGGCGGGCGGCACGATCGCGTACTACACCTGGACGTCGTACCTGCCGACGTACGCCGAACTCAACGCAGGCATCGAGAAGTCGGACGCGCTGCTCGCGGGCACGATCTCACTGGGCTTCTTCGCCCTGCTGCAACCGCTCGGCGGCCTGCTGTCGGATCGCTACGGCCGTCGCCCCCTGCTGCTCTTCTTCGGGCTGGGCTTCGCGCTGCTCGCGGTGCCCCTGCTGCACACCCTGAGCGACTCGTTCGCCGTCCTGCTGCTCGTGCAGTGCTCGGGCATGGTGCTGCTGACCGGGTTCACCTCGATCAGCGCGGCCGTGAACGCGGAGATCTTCCCGCCGCGGGTCCGCGCGGCGGGCATCGGCTTCCCGTACTCGCTGACGGTGGCCCTGTTCGGCGGTACGGCCCCCTACGTGGGCACGCTCTTCAAGGAGCAGGGGCACGCGGGGCTGTTCCCCTGGTACGTCGCGGTGATCTGCCTGGTGTCGTCGGTGGTGTACCTGCGGTTGCCGGAGACGGCTCACGCACCGCTGCGGCGGTGAGGTGATCCGCCGTCGGGGACCGGTTCGCCGTCTCCGTCGGGCCCGTGCGGCTCGTCGTGCGGGCCCGCACCGTTCGGCGATCCGGTGGCGGACGCCGGTGGCCCTTCCCTGACGGCGAGTTTCTCGGGGTCGATCACCGCACCGGTGGTGCTGCGGACCTCCGACAGCGTCATCTGGGCGCGGTCGTCGACGAGGCGCGTCACCAGGTGCTGCGCGGCGCCGAAGGCCGCGGCCCAGGCGAGGACCTGCGCCCTGCTGTCGAGGTCGCTGAGACCGGGGACGAAGGCGCCCCGGATCAGCAGCAGCCCGAGGAAGGCCGACAGGGCGCCGGTGGGCAGCTTCAGCACCGCCGACGCCAGGGGCAGCATGTAGGGGGAGTCGGTGCCCCGGATGCGGCGCAGCGATGCGATGACGGTGAGGGCGGCGCCGGCGAGTCCGGCGATCTCGACGGTGAGGATGTCCGTCCCACGGGCCAGCCTGCTCGGGTCGGTGTCGGCCGGCTGGTTGTGGTATTCGGCGGTGGGGCACACGACGGTCACCGTGTCTCCGGAGCCGCCCTGGGGTGAGAAGCACAAGCTCAGCGAACTGGGCGAGAGCCACCCGTACAGGGCCAGGTTCACCACCCCGACCACCACGAGGGCGGTCGCGACCCAGAGGATGTTGCGCAGGCTGCGCACCCGGGCCAGTTCGTCGTCCAGGCTGCTGTACGCGGCGTCGAGCGCCCGGGCCATGAGATCCCGGTCGCTCGTGGTGATGTCTCCCGAGATGATGGGACGCAGTCGCAGGGCGAGCCGGACCCGGCGCGGGTCGTCCGCCTCCAGATGATCCTTGACCAGCGCCATGACCTCATGGGCGCGACCCGCGGCCTCCTCGGCGGAAACCAGTTGAATCAGCAACACCTCGGCGCTGCGGATATTCGAGCACACGCCCTCACGGGCAGCCGAACCCGACCACGGTTTCCGCCATCCGAAATCCTCGTCAGCGGCCGCGCGGGCCTTTTCCAGATGACTTCGCATTCCCTCGATGAGCGCTGTCCGGTGATCCGGAGCACGCCGGGTGCTTTCGTGTTCCAGCTCTGCCTCGAGATAGGCGATCCGCGCCCGGGCTTTGGCGCGCCAGGCCGTCCGCGGAGGCCGGCCCGACGCGATGCCGGTCACTCGAAGACGGCGGGTACGTGAAGCCTCTCCCAGGACTTCCGGCCCGGCGTGCCGTCAGCGTCGCGGCCTGTGAATCCGAGCTTGCGCTGCCACATCGCGTACGACTTCCGGTCCGCCTCGCTCCACTGCGAGTCGGGCCCGGCGGCGTACGCCGAGCAATCCTCCTCGATGAGACGGAAGCCCATGGCCTCGATGACCGGGCTCGTGACGGAGGACTGGAAGAAGTCGGCGCCCGGGAACGGCTCGAACTCCCCGTGCGCATGTGGTGCCCTCACGCGGATTCGCTGACCGGGGTGGATGATGTCCGGATTCTCGATCTGGGGATTCCACTCGAGAATCTGGCCCAGCGTCACACCGTGCCTGGACGCGATCTTGACGAGAGTGTCACCGTGCTTGACCACATAGAACTCAGCTGTATTTCCCATATGTCCAGAATAAGTGAATTCTCCGCCGGGAAGAAGTCCGGGATTCTGTTGCTCTTTCACTTTTTGACGCGGCAACGGCTTCCGTCCGACGGAAGGCCCGTTGCGACGCCTGGAGAGCCGCCCCGACGATGACGGCACGACCACAGACGGGAGCCAGCGCCCATGCCGCACATGACCGCCTTCGCCAGGAACCAGTGGTACGTCGCCGCCTACAGTCACGAGGTCGGGCGGGAGTTGCTCGGCCGGACGATCCTCGGTGAGACGCTCGTGCTCTACCGGACGGAGGAGGACGGCACGCCGGTCGTCCTGCACGACCGGTGCGTGCACCGCCGTTACCCGCTGTCCCAGGCGCCGACGCGCCTGGACGGGGACCGGATCGTGTGCGGCTACCACGGCTTCACGTACGACACGAGCGGCACGTGCGTGTACGTGCCGGGGCAGAAACGGGTGCCGCGCACCGCCCGGGTGGCCTCCTACCCGGTCGTCGAGCAGGACTCGCTGATCTGGGTGTGGATCGGCGACCCGGGGCTCGCCGACCCGCAGTCCATCCCCCGGGCCCGGCACCTGGACTCCCCCGGCTGGGTCACCGTGCGCGGCATGGAACCCATCGACTGCGACTACGGCCTGCTCGTCGACAACCTTCTGGACCTGTCCCACGAGACGTATCTGCACGGCGGTTACATCGGCACCCCCGAGGTCGCCGAGACGCCGATCACCACCGAGGTCGACGAGGGCGCCGGGATCGTCCGGGTGAGCCGGCACATGGACGACGCCGCGTGCCCGCCCTTCTACGCGAAGTCCACCGGCATCGAGGGCCGCATCACCCGCTGGCAGGACATCGAGTACCACGCGCCGTGCCTGTACCTGCTGCACAGCCGTATCGCCCCGGTCGGAGTGCTGCCCGAGGCGGACGGCAGCGATCCGGACGGCTTCCACACCGAGATCACGTACGCGATCACGCCGTCGGGCGACGGCAAGGTGTACGACTTCTGGGCCGTCTCGCGCGACTGGGCCACGGACGACGCCGAGGTCACCGAGTTCCTGCGCGGGAACAACCACACGGTCGTCATGCAGGACGTCACCGCGCTCAACCTGTTGCAGGAGACGCTCGGCACCGAGCGGACCGGCTACCAGGAGCTGAGCATCAACATCGACACCGGCGGCCTGGCCGCCCGCCGCATCCTCGCCCGGCTGGTCGAGCAGGGCGACAAGCCCGTGGAGAAGGTCCTGTGACGGCTCCGACCGGCGAGATCTACCGCATCGACTGGGTGCCCGGCACCGACGTGCTGCACGGCACGTGCCACTGCGGCCGTGAGCACACGGCGCAGGACCCGGTGGAGATGTGGGAGTGGATGCTCGCCCACCCCCAGGGGCATGTGAGCGACGACGAGCCACGAGGGAACCGCACATGACCGTGTACGAGGACGAACTGATCGTCCAGCGAAGGGAGTTCGCCGCCGAGGGCGTGCTCGCCCTGACCTTGCGCCATCCGCTGGGCGAGCCGCTCCCGGCCTGGGAGCCGGGCGCTCACGTCGACGTGCTGCTCGGGCCCGGCCTGGAACGGCAGTACTCGCTGTGCGGCGATCCGGCGGACCGGTCGGCCTGGCGGATCGCGGTGCTGCGCGAGCCCGCCGGGCGGGGCGGCTCCGCCCACGTGCACGAGCAGCTCGGCGAGGACGCCAAGGTGCGGGTGCGCGGGCCCCGGAACAACTTCCGCCTGGAACCCGCCCCCCGCTACCGCTTCGTCGCCGGCGGCATCGGCATCACGCCACTCCTGCCGATGCTGGCGGCGGCGGAGGCGGCGGGCGCCGAGTGGACGCTGCTGTACGGCGGGCGCACCCGCGGATCCATGGCGTTCGCCGGGGAACTGCGCCGCTACGGGGACCGCGTGACGTTCGCGCCCGAGGACGAGACGGGCCTGCTGGACCTGCCCTCGGTGCTGGACGACGTGCCCGAGGGCACGCTCGTCTACTGCTGCGGCCCCGGGCCGCTGCTGGACGCCGTCGAGGCCCGCTGCCCGTCCGGTGTCCTGCGCGTCGAGCGGTTCCAGCCGAAGGAGCAGGAGACCGGTGGCAACACCGCGTTCGAGGTGGAACTGGCGCGCAGCGGCAGGACGCTCACCGTCGCGCCGGACGTGTCCGTCCTCGACGCCGTGCGCGGTGCCGGGGTGGAGGTGCTGTACTCCTGCACCGAGGGCACGTGCGGCACGTGCGAGACCGACGTCCTGGACGGCGAGCCGGACCACCGCGACTCGGTGCTCACCGACGATGAGCGCGCGGCGGGCGAGACGATGCTCATCTGTGTGTCCCGCTGCCGCGGCGGGCGGCTCGTGCTGGATCTGTGACCCGAAGGTGCCGGCTTCAACAAGCCTTCACCGCACGCGCATTGACCTTGGCTCCGGACGGGCCCTAGGTTCCCGCTGAGCACTTCCGTACTGCCTGCGCACAGCCTGTCGGAGCACCTCAGCCGGTCCCACAGGGGGAGCCATGCGTCGCCTGCTCGTCGGTATCACGGCCGGGTCCGTCCTGGCCGCCCTCACCGCCTGCGGCTCGTCCGACCCCGGGGGGAAGGACACGGCCGGCTCGTCCGGCGGCACCACCACCGTCAAGGTCGGGATCGTTCCCGTCCTGGACGTCGCACCCATCTACCTGGGCGAGAAGAAGGGCTTCTACGCCGACCGCGGCCTCGAACTGGAGCTGATACCGGCCCAGGGCGGGGCCGCGATCGTGCCCGGAGTCATCTCCGGCCAGTTCCAGTTCGGCTTCAGCAACACCACGTCGCTGCTGGTCGCCCGGTCCAAGAACGTACCCGTCAAGGCCGTGGCGAACGGGGCCGCGTCGACGGGCAAGGACGGTGCCGACTTCGCCGCCGTCACCGTCGGGAAGAACTCACCCCTCACCTCCGCCAAGCAGCTCGAAGGCAAGAAGGCGGCGGTCAACACCCTCAACAACATCTGCGACACCTCGATCAGGGAGTCCGTCCGCAAGGACGGCGGCGACCCGTCGAAGGTGGAGTTCGTCGAGATGCCCTTCGACCGGATGCCGGCCGCACTGGACGCCGGTCAGGTCGACGCGGCCTGCACCCCGGAACCCGCCCTGGCCACCGTGAAGGCCGCGGGCGGCAAGGAGATCGCCTCGAACTTCCACGACGTGTCACCGGACCTCACCGTCGCCATGTACTTCACCTCACAGCAGTTCGCCGGCAAGAGCCCGGACCTGGTGAAGAAGTTCCAGCAGGCGACCGCCGAGTCGCTGAAGTACGCCGACAGCCACCCGGAGGAGGTCCGGCAGATCCTCACCACCTACACCAAGATCCCCGCCACTCTGCTGGAGAAGCTGACCCTGCCGCGCTATCCGGCCGGGCCGGACCGCGCGTCGATCGAGCGGCTGGCGGAACTCGGCGAACGGGACGGCCTGTTCGAGAAGGCGCCGGACCTGGACGAGCTGCTGCCGTGAGGGGCTCCGACGCGGCCCTGGGCGCGGCCGGGTGCGCGGTGTTCGTCCTCCTCGGTGAGGCGGTGCCGCGGATCGGCCTGGTCGGCGAGGAGCACTTCCCGCCCGTGAGCCGCGTCATCGGAGCGCTCGGCCGTGAACTCTCCGACACCGCCTTCTGGTCGGCGCTCGGCGACACCCTCACCGGCTGGGCGCTGGGCCTGGCGATCGCGGTGAGCGCGGGTGTCGTCGCGGGGGTGGTGATCTCCGTGGTGCCGTATCTGCGCGAGGTGACGGCCTCGACGATCGAGTTCCTGCGGCCCATCCCGTCGGTCGCGCTGATCCCGCTGGCCGTGCTGCTGTACGGCACCGAGCTGCGCTCGGTCCTGCTCCTGGTCGGGTACGCCGCGTTCTGGCAGGTGCTGATCCAGGTCCTGTACGGCGTGCGGGACGTCGACCCGGTCGCGGAGGAGACGGCCCGCTCGTACGGCCTGGGCGGCTGGGCCCGGGTGCGGCATGTGCTGTGGCCGACGGCGCTGCCGTACGTCATGACCGGGGTGCGGCTGGCCGCCGCCGTGGCGCTCATCCTCGCCGTCACCGCCGAACTGGTCATCGGGGCCCCGGGCCTTGGGGCGCGGATCGCGGTGGCGCAGACCTCGCAGGCGGTGCCGGAGATGTACGCGCTGATCGTGGTGACCGGGGTGCTCGGGCTGCTGATCAACGTGGGGGCGAGGGCGGTGGAACGGCGGGCACTGGCCTGGCATCAGTCGGTGCGCGCAGAGGTGGCGGTGTGATGGGGGCCCCTCGTGGTGGAGCGACGTCGAGAGCCTTGGGGCGGGCCCTGCTGCGGATGGTGTTCGCACTGGCCCTGCCCGTGGTGCTGGTGGCCGCCTGGTGGGCGGCGTCGGCCGGCAGCACGAACGTCTACTGGCCACCGCTGCGGACCGTCTTCGGCGTCTTCCCGGACGTCTGGACGGGCGAGCGGCTGCGCGGGGACGTGCTGCCCAGCGTGCTGCGGCTCGCGGCGGGTTACACCGCGGCGGCCGTCGCGGGGGTGGCGCTCGGCACCGTCATCGGCTCCCGGCGGCGGGTGCGGGCGCTGTGCGAGCCGGTGCTGGAGTTCCTGCGGGCGGTGCCGCCGCCGGTCCTGGTGCCGGTCATCATGCTGTTCGCCGGGATCGGCGACACGATGAAGATCGCGGTGATCGCCAGCGGCTGTGTCTGGCCGGTGCTGCTCAACACGGTCGAGGGCGTCCGCGCGGTCGACCCGGTGCTGGCCGAGACGGCCCGCTCGTACGGCATCACGGGCGCGGCCCGGCTGCGGGACGTGGTGCTGCGCTCGGCGAGCCCGCAGATCTTCGCGGGTCTGCGCCAGGCGCTGTCGATCGGGATCATCCTCATGGTGATCAGCGAGATGTTCGCGGCCAGCAACGGCCTGGGCTTCACGATCGTGCAGTTCCAGCGCGGCTTCGCCATCCCCGACATGTGGACCGGGATCCTGCTCCTCGGTCTGCTCGGATTCCTCCTCTCGGTCCTCTTCGGGCTGGCCGAGCGGCGGGTGCTCGGCTGGTACCGCGGTCTGCGCGCATCCGGCCGGCGGTCCCCGTGAACCCCGCGAAAGGGCGGTCCATGCTCGACGTACAGGGCCTGCACAAGGTCTACGAGGGTTCCGGGCGGCGGACCGAGGCGGTGCGCGATCTGACCTTCAGCGTGGCGGCGGGGGAACTGGTCTGTCTCGTCGGGCCGTCGGGCTGCGGCAAGACGACCCTGCTCAAGTGCGTCGGCGGTCTGCTCACGCCCACGGCCGGTGAGGTGCGGCTCGCGGGCCGCCCGGTGGACGGTCCGCCGCCCGGCATGGCGTTCGTGTTCCAGGAGTACGGCCGCAGTCTGTTCCCGTGGATGCGGGTCGGGCAGAACGTCGAACTGCCCCTGAAGCAGAAGAGGTTGAGCAGGGAGCGGCGCCGCGCACTGGTCGCGGACGCGCTGGAGGCCGTGGGGCTCGCCGACGCCTCCGGGGCGTACCCGTGGCAGCTGTCGGGCGGCATGCAGCAGCGGGTGGCCCTCGCACGGGCGCTGGCGTACGAGCCCGAGGTGCTGCTGATGGACGAGCCGTTCGCCGCGGTGGACGCCCAGACCCGGGCCGAACTGGAGGACCTCGTCCGGCGGTTGTGGCGGGAGCGCGGGATCACGATCCTGTTCGTCACCCATGACATCGACGAGGCCGTGTACCTCGGCGAACGGGTGCTCGTGCTGTCGGCATCCCCCACCGTCGTCCGGGAGCAGCTGAAAGTCGACCTGCCGGACGAGCGGGACCAGCTGCACACGCGCGTGGACCCGCGCTTCGCCGAGCTGCGAACCCGGGTGTACGAGCAGGTCCAGGCGGCGAAACGCGGCCGTTGAACCGGTGGCGTCCGGCTGTTCAGGGTGCCGCCCACAGGCCCCGCACGTGCCCCAGGTGCCGGGTCATGACGGCCCGTACGCCCTCCTCGTCGCGGGCGAGCAGCGCGTCCAGGATCTCCAGGTGCTCCTCGGCCGACGCCTCCAGCCGCCCCTGTTCGGCCAGGGCCGTCAGACCGTAGAGCCGGGAGCGGCGTCTGAGGTCGCGTACGACGTCGACGAGGTGGCCGTTGCCGGCGAGGGCCAGCAGGCCGAGGTGGAAGCGCAGGTCCGCCTCGACGTAGGCGATGAGGTCACCGGCCGCGGCGGAGGTGACGATCTCGCGGGCGACCGGGCGGAGCGCCTCCAGGGCCACCGGGTCGGCCGTGCGGGCCAGCTCCGCCGTGGTGGGGATCTCGATCAGTGCCCGGATGTGGGTGAACTCGTCGAGCTGCCGCTCGGAGACGGCGGTGACCCGGAAGCCCTTGTTGGGCACGGTGTCGACCAGTCCCTCCTTGGCCAGGTCGAGCATGGCCTCGCGCACCGGTGTGGCGGAGACGCCGAAGCGGCCGGCGAGGCCGGGGGCCGAGTAGACCTCGCCGGGCCGCAGTTCGCCGGTGATCAGGGCGGCGCGCAGCGCGTCCGCGACCCGCTCACGGTGGCTGGGCTTCCTGCTGCCGAGCACGGGCAGGGCGGGGGTGTGCCGCGCGGTCATGGCGGTCGGGGTTCCTCTCTCGTGTCCTGACAGGGTGTCTACAGGACGAATCCCGCCGGGAAGGGGTCCTCGGGGTCCAGCAGGTACTGGGCGGTGCCGGTGATCCAGGCGCGTCCGGTGAAGCTGGGCAGCACGGCCGGGCGGCCGGCGACCTCGGTCGTGCCGAGCAGTCTGCCGGTGAAGCGGGTTCCGATGAAGGACTCGTTCACGAACTCGGTGTGCAGCGGGAGTTCGCCGCGCGCGTGCAGCTGTGCCATGCGGGCGCTGGTGCCGGTGCCGCAGGGTGAGCGGTCGAACCAGCCGGGGTGGATGGCCATGGCATGCCGGGAGTGGCGGGCGGTCGAGCCGGGAGCGGCCAGGTAGACGTGGTGGAGGCCGTGGATGGAGGGGTCTTCCGGGTGGACGGGCGGGTCCTCGGCGTTGACGGCGGCCATGAGGGACAGGCCGGCGGCGAGGATCTCGTCCTTGCGGGACCGGTCGAAGGGCAGGCCGAACTGCTCCAGCGGCAGGATGGCGTAGAAGTTGCCACCGAAGGCCAGGTCGTACGTCACCGTGCGGCCGTCGGCGAGGGTGGCCTCGCGGTCGAGGCCGACGGCGAAGGAGGGGACGTTCCGCAGGGTGACCGACGTGGCGGCCCCGTCCTCGACGGCCACCTCGGCGACGACCGGGCCCGCCGGGGTGTCGAGCCGGATGGTGGTGACCGGCTCGACGACCTCGACCATGCCCGTCTCGACGAGGACGGTCGCCACGCCGATGGTGCCGTGCCCGCACATGGGCAGATAGCCGGACACCTCGATGTAGAGGACGCCCCAGTCGCAGTCGGGCCGGGCCGGGGGCTGGAGGATCGCGCCGCTCATGGCGGAGTGGCCGCGCGGCTCGTTCATCAGCAACTGCTTGATGTCGTCGCGGTGTTCGCGGAACCACAGCCGCCGTTCGTTCATGGTGGCGCCCGGGACGGTGCCGATCCCGCCGGTGATCACGCGGGTCGGCATGCCCTCGGTGTGCGAGTCGACGGCGTGCAGGGTGAGTCTGCTGCGCATGGTCCTCAGCTCAGTCCGGCCGCGAGGGCCTTCTCCGTGGCGGCGCGGACCGCCGCCTCCTGCCCGGGCAGCAGCGCGGCGCGGG